>JAUMXZ010000036.1 GCA_030528905.1 Clostridia bacterium
AGTATAATTGAAGCTAAAGAAAGAGCTAAGGAGATTATATAAAATATTATTGTATTCAAATTTTCGTTTAAATTATTATCTTTACGGTTTTTATTGTTTTTAAAATTTGTTATAATAAATCTCATATAAGCACCTCTTTTTTTATTTATATGTTAAAATATGTATAAATATGTTTTTAGTTATATAAGTTTACAAAAAAGGAGATAAAAAACTAAATGGCAAAATCTAAGGTTACTTTCGTTTGTGAGAATTGTGGAGCGGTGTCTTTAAAATGGTACGGAAAATGTCCTTCGTGCGGCGAGTGGAATACATTAGTTGAAAATGAGGAGATAGAGCCGGTAAAGCAGAGAAATAAGCTCATAACTAATAAAGCGGCATTTGAACCGTTAAAAATGAATTTAATTGAAACTTGTGAAGAAGAACGCTATAAAACAGGGCTAAGAGAGCTTGACAGAGTTTTAGGCGGCGGACTTGTCAAGGGATCAGTAGTATTGCTCGGAGGAGACCCCGGTATAGGAAAATCTACTATACTTTTGCAGGTCTGCAAGCTAATAGAACAAAAACTTAAAATATTATATGTTTCAGGCGAAGAATCAAAAAGACAGCTAAAGCTAAGAGCATTACGGCTTTGTGTTGATAACGATAATTTATTCGTTGTAACAAAATCAGATATTGAGAGTATTATTGAAACTATAAAAATGCAAAAGCCGGATTTGGTTATGATCGATTCAATACAGACTATGAGCCTTGAAAGCTTATCATCATCGCCCGGAAGTATAACTCAGGTAAGAGAATGTACAAGCGCACTTATGAGAACAGCTAAAATTTTAGATATACCTGTAATAATCGTAAGCCATGTTAATAAAGGCGGAGCTATTGCAGGCCCGAAGGTATTAGAGCATATTGTGGATGCAGTGCTTTATTTTGAAGGCGACAGACAGCTTCCATACAGGATTTTAAGAGCGATAAAAAACAGATATGGTTCTACTAATGAAATCGGAGTTTTTGAGATGGAAGATAAAGGCTTATCAGAGGTTGCAAATCCGTCTATGGCGTTGTTGTCCGGCCGACCTTTGAATGTTGCCGGGACTTGTGTTGCTTGCGCTATGGAGGGGACAAGACCTATTTTGTCAGAAGTTCAGGCTCTTGCTACTACCACAGGTTTTGGTACTCCACGCAGAATGTGTGCCGGTTTTGATCACAACAGATTATCACTTATTGTGGCGGTACTGGAAAAAAGAGCAGGTTTTTTCTTTTCTTCTTCAGATATATATATAAATATCGTAGGAGGATTAAGACTTTATGAGCCTGCTGTTGATTTAGCTATAGCAGTTAGTCTGATATCAAGTATTAAAGATACAGTAATAGAACCTGATTGCGTAGTTATCGGGGAAATAGGTCTTGCCGGAGAAATACGATCTGTGCCGAATGTTTTATCAAGAATTTCAGAAGCCGCAAGACTTGGATTTAAAAAATGTGTTATACCCTATCAAAATTTCAAAAAGATTAAAAATAATGATAACCTGTCAATAAAACTCATTGGAGTTGAAAATATCAGAGAAGCCTTTTTGGCGGTCTGTCAAGGCTGATGACTTTTCAAAGTCTTTGTTTTCCGCATAATATATGCAGGACTTGTTAAGCGGGTTTGAAGATACAGCCGAAGCGTAATCTAAGCTGCAATAGCCGTCTATCTGGTGCTTGCAGTTGCTTGTGCAGGTTATAAGATTTATAAATATCACTCCCCGAACAGTTTTACTAATAGTATTTTATCTATTATATTATTTATGTATCAAATTTAAGAAAATATAACAGTAAATAAATTCTGACGACTATAGGAGGAAGTCTTATGGCGAAAATATTGTGGATGTTAATACCGTGTTATAATGAGGAAAAAGTTTTGGTTCATACAGCGCCTGTATTTTTAAAACAGCTTAATCATCTTATAGATATGGATCTTGTATCTGATGAAAGCAAAATATTATTCATAGACGATGGCAGTAAAGACAGCACCTGGTCGATAATTAAAAAGTTATCAGAGGAAGATAGCCATTTTATAGGAATAAGACAGAGCCGAAACAGAGGACATCAAAATTCACTCTTAGCAGGACTTATGCAGGCAAAGGACGAAGCGGATATTACTATTTCAATGGACTGCGATGGTCAGGATGATATCCTGGCAACTGAGCAGATGATAAAAGAATATTATAATGGAAATGAAGTAGTTTACGCAGTCAGAAGCAGCAGAGAAACTGACACTTTCTTTAAGAAATTCACAGCAGAATCATTTTATAAAATTCTCAAAACAATGGGTGCAGAAGTAGTCTTTAATCACGCAGATTACAGACTGGTATCGTCTAAAGTATTAAAAAATCTCTCAGACTTCAAAGAGGTAAACCTGTTTTTAAGAGGTATGATTCCGCTTATAGGTTATAAAAGCACTGTAGTTGCTTATGAGAGAAAACAGCGAGTTGCCGGAGATACACATTATCCTCTTTCAAAAATGCTAACGCTTGCTTTTGACGGCATTACAAGTCTTAGCACAAAACCAATAAGACTTATAACGATACTTGGCCTTATAGTTACTCTATTTAGTATTGTTGGCATAATATGGTCTGTAGTAACCTATTTAACGGGAAATGCGGTTGCAGGCTGGGCAAGTATGACGGCTTTGATTTGTTTTATGGGCGGCGTTCAGCTTGCTTCTATCGGAGTTATAGGAGAATACATAGGAAAGATATATATGGAAGTGAAAGCGCGCCCAAGATATATAATAAGTGAATATACCTGGAAGGAATAAAAAGAAAAAAGCCTGCTCCACATTTGTGGGGCAGACTCTTTTATTATATAATCAATCTCTACCGATAAATTCTCTTAACAGGGAGTCTGTCGGGACTAATTTTTTGTCAATATCAACAATAAAGGGGAGAAAATCTTTTAATATTTGAATTTTGGGGTGCTTGCTAAAGTCAAGAGTGCCGTCGTTTAAAACGCGTAAAGCTTCGTTTTTGAGAACCGAAAGTTCATAAGGGAAGAAAGAATTAAAAGAGAAGCTTGCAGTTTTTGTGTACGGTCTTATGTACTTTATTTCTCCGTTGCAGACATTTGTCCACATTGAAACAGTGAGCTGAGCACTTGCATTTCTGAATTTATAATCTCTGACAAGGCGTCTTAAAAATCTGATATCCGTACCGGAAAGCATCACTGTATCAGAGCTTTTTATATATTTTTTTACATTTAAAGATACTGTCATAAACCTATCACCCGGCAGATTGTTTCTGAGAATCGGGTTTAAGGCGTGAAGCCCCTCTAATATGATTATCTGATCGTTTTTTATAGATATATATTCTTTTTGGTCAAGTGTTTTTCGTTTTTCAAAGCTGAAAATCGGCAGATAACATTCCTGGTTGACGAATAGTTCTTGAAGACATTGTTGTATTTGAGAAACATCAAGAGCGTTTATGGATTCAAAATCAAATTCGCCGTTTGGAAGCTTTGGTGTTTGAGAAATCTCTTTATAAAAATTATCAAGAGATATTATTACAGCGCCTTTACCGAGTTTATCAAAATGACTCTTGAGTTTAGCCGCTGTTATCGTTTTACCACTGCCGGAGGGACCGCTTAGCATAATGAACTTAGCCTCTTTGTTGGCATTTACCGTTAATTTTGCCAAAGATTCTATATTTTTATTATAGAGATCCTCGCTTTCTAAAACGATTTGTTTTGGGTCTTTAAGAATATATTGGTTTAACTCGTCATAGTCAGTGTATTTACTGCTTTTAATATCAAAAATATTCATCGTAAAACAATTTCACTCCTTTTTTTCTGTCGATAATTTCATCAAACCTGCTTATATATTCGTATGGAAATTTAAAGTTAAAAATTCGTTGGAGATAGTTTGAATTATATTGTTGGAGTTTTGAAACAGCAGATGCTCCGCAAGCTAAGATCGTATGAGTTTCATCCATAATATAAGCGTTATAGAAGCCTTCAAAGCCGGGTTTTGAAAAACCTGTGTTTTCAAGATTCCCAACCATACGACTTTGTCGGTATGAATAGTATGGGATATAGCCGTATGATTTCAAGGTTTCGTAGGCGTAGTTGAGCATTTTTTTAGCTTCATCGCAATTTTTCAGATATTTTTCAAAATCACCCTGTGTCAGCTGGGCAGATTTTTTTATGGATAATGTATGGATAGTGATGCTGGGGATAGAGTAGGTGAGTATTTCGTCTAAAGAGGCCTTGAAACTTTGAAAAGTATCGTTTGGTAATCCGACAATAAGATCAGCGTTTATATTGGTGATACCGACTTCTTTTGCAAGCAGAAAGGCTTTTCTGGTCTGCTCAGAGGTATGTCTTCTTCCGATATTTTCAAGGATTTCATCGTTCATTGTCTGTGGATTTATGCTTATTCTCAGGACACTTTCATTGATATTATTTTTAATAGCTAAAAGTTTTTCGTATGTTATAGTATCAGGTCTGCCGGCTTCGATAGTAAACTCGCGCAAGGTTGAGGTATCAAAACAGGAATTTACGGTAGTTATCAAAGTTTTGAGCTGATCGCAGTTTAAAGTCGTAGGTGTACCGCCGCCTATATATACTGTTTCAAGACGAAGATTTAATTCTTTTGCTATATCCGCTGTATATTGTATTTCTTTTAAAAGCAGCTCAAAGTAAGCGGGTAAAATTTTATGAGCTTTTTCAATAGACTGTGATACAAAAGAACAGTAGCTGCATCTTGATGGGCAAAATGGGATAGCGATATAAAGGCTGAAGGAGTCCTTTTGCGAAAGTGATAATATTTTATCTTTTTCGGTTTTCATAACATCAAAGACAAAGTCAGTCTTTTCTTTGGTCACTAAAAATTCGTTTATAAAGTGATTTTTAGCTTCATCTTCGTTTTTGTGCTCAGATAAAACTCTCCTTGCAAGCTTAACAGGTCTTACTCCTGTTAATATACCCCAATCAGGTCGTATTCCTGTTATATCACAGAGAATATAGAAAAGCTCTTTAGCTAAGCAAAGCTCACAGTTTTTATTAAAGTCTAAAATATTTTTTTCTATTTTAAAGCTTTTAGTTACAATTTCTCCATAATAATCAACACAGATGTTAAATTCCACATAGTCAGAAAAATCGGTCATACCCGTATAGACTTTGATATCTTCATTTATAAAGCGGTCATCTATGCTGCTTTTCAGGACATTGATTTTATATGCCGGAAAAAAAACTCTGCAAAGACATTCCATTTCATATAAAAACTCGTGGTTATCTATATATAGTATCATACTTTTTGCAAATAAGGATTTGTAGATTTTTCGTAGTTAAGTCTGGTTATTTCTCCGTGACCGGGATATACAGAATAATTAGTTTTAAGGCTTTTTAATCTGGCAAGTGAAGCTTTAAGATTTCTAAAGCTTCCGGTAGGAAAATCAATTCTGCCTACTGACCCTTCAAACAATGTATCTCCTGTGAAAATATAGTTTTCTATTATATAACAGCAGCCGCCTTTTGTATGACCGGGAGTTGCCAAAACTTTTATTTTGTACTTATTAAATTCCAACTCATCATTATCTTCAAGGAGTATATCAGCTTTAAAACTATTTACAGGCCCTAAGCTTAAAGACTGGTTGTTGATAAACTCTGATTCTTCTCTCATCATTACTACATCGCATTTTGCCTTATCTTTGTAGTATGCAACTCCTCCGATATGATCAAAATGACCGTGAGTGAGTAATATATATTTTATGTTAAGAGGTTTTATTATCATATCAAGTCTATCAGAAACATCACCCGGGTCTATCATTATGCCGTCGTTTGTTTCGATATCATATATGACATAGCAATTAGTCAGTATATCTCCTACCTTAGTACAAAAAACCTTTAAATCCTTATGCATATTTACACCTACTTTCTTTTCAGATCTTTACTGTCTATTATTATAGTGACAGGTCCATCGTTTGTAAGGCTAATTTGCATATCGGCTCCGAAAACGCCAAAAGCGACTTTTTTTACACCGAGCTTTTTTACGCTATTTATAAATTGTTCATATAGCGGCTTAGCTTTTTCGGGTTTTTCGGATTTTACGAATGATGGGCGTCTGCCTTTTTTGCAATCGGCACATAAAGTGAAGTTTGAAACTATCATAATCTCGCCGTTTGTTTGCAAAAGAGAGTTGTTCATTTTTTCGTTCTCATCTTCAAATATACGAAGGTTTACGACCTTCTCGCTAAGTATAGACACATCATTTTCATCATCATTTTCTTCTACTCCAAGCAAGACCACAAGACCGTTTTTTATACTGGAAAACAGGTTGTTATCAATAACAAGGTCAGCACTTGAAACTCTTTGTAAAACAGCTTTCATAAAAGAGATCCTTTCTGCATTTAAGCTCTTGAAACATCAACAATACCGTCTAATTTCATAAGTCTTTTTATGACGGTATTCAAGTGGTCAAGTCCGTTTACGGTAATTGTAGCATAGATAATGGACTGGCCGTTTTGTACATTTCTGGTATTAAGAGCTTTTATAAATAATTTCATACTTGAGAGTTCAGTGGTAACAGAAGCTAATATTCCGCCTCTGTTTATGACTTTTATTCTAAGAGTTGAGTCGAATTTATCAGCCTGCATATTGCTCCACCTTGCATTTATCCAGCGTTCGGGGTTTTCGGCGTTTTTTAAATCTTTAGGAACATTCTTGCAAAGCCTGTTGTGTATAGACACGCCTGAACCTCTTGTGATAAATCCGATTATATCATCTCCGGGCAGAGGGTTGCAGCATTTAGCAAATTTAATAAGGCAATCCTGTATATCTGCAATTATGACACTGCTTGAAGAATCTCTGAATATCGGCTCAGATGAATTTATAGCTTTAGTTTCTTCAGGGTTTAATGTTTTTGCATAATCGTCTTTTATACGGGGCATAAGCTTCCAAAGAGAAATTCCGCCGTATCCGATAGCGGCATAGAAGTCATCTAAGGTCTTGCAGCGTTGTCTTTTGGAGAGTATTTTTAAAAATGAGTCTAATTTTTCGCCTGTCAGCCTGATGCCATTTCTGCGAAACTCAAATTCAAGCTCACTTTTGCCGTGTATTATATTTTCTTCACGGTGTTCTTTTTTGAACCATTGTCTTATTTTATTTTTAGCCTGATTGGTTTTCACGATATTGAGCCAATCGCGTTTAGGTCCTTTTGAATCTTTTCTTGTTAGTATTTCAACAACCTGGCCGTCTTTTAAAAGTGTATCTATTGGTGCGATTTTGCTGTTAATTTTAGCCCCTGTCATACGATGACCGACATCGCTGTGAATAGCGTAAGCAAAATCAATAGGGGTTGCTCCCTTTGGCAGGGTGATTGCTTTACCGGCCGGAGTCAAGACGATAATCTCGTCTGATGAAAGGTCGGTTTTTATAGTGCTTATTAAATCGGTGGTATCTGTATTTTCCTGAGTTTCAAGTATTTGTTTTATCCACACAAGACGGTCTTCAAACGAATCGGATTTTCTGACTCCGGTTTTATATTTCCAGTGAGCAGCAATTCCATATTCGGCCGTATGGTGCATATCCCAGGTTCTTATTTGGACTTCAAAAGGGATCTGTTCTTTACCAAGGACCGTAGTGTGAAGAGATTGATACATATTGGCCTTAGGTGTGGAAATATAATCTTTAAAGCGGTTAGGCAGCGGTGTATACATATCGTGGATAATACCTAAAACATTATAGCAGTCGTTAACAGAGTGTACGATAACTCTTATTGCATAGATATCATAAATTTGCTCCATAGTCTTGCCCTGGACAAAAGTCTTTCTATATATACCGTTTATACTTTTAACCCTGCCGCTGATATGAACATCGGGGATATATTTAGAGATTCGTTGTTTTACCTGTTCTTTTATTACCGTTATAAATTTATTTCTTTCTTCGCTTTTCAGGCTAAGTGACTGCTCTATTTCCTTGTAACCAACAGGGTCAAGATAGAGAAGGCATACATTTTCCATTTCATCTTTTATAGATCGTATTCCGAGTCTATGGGCAAGATGAGAATAGATAGTCATAGTTTCGTGAGCGATATCGCGTCTTTTCTGGTCGGGCATAAACTCAAGAGTTCTGAGATTATGGACGCGGTCAGCAAGTTTTATTATGACTACTCTTATATCTTTAGCCATAGCAAGGAACATTTTTCTGATATTTTCTGCTTGTTCTTCTTCTTTTGAAACGAAGGAAAATTTATTAAGTTTTGTAACACCGTCTATTAAAAGAGCGACATCCTTACCGAATAATTTTTTAATTTCAGAAAGTTCTACAGGGGTATCTTCAACAACATCGTGCAAAAGTGCTGCACAAATAGAATCAGTGTCCATACCAAGACCGACTAAAATACAGGCAACGCACAAAGGGTGAGTGATATATGCAAGACCGGAGCGTCTTACCTGACCTTTATGAGCGTTGTCGGCAAATAAGTAGGCTTTATAAATCTTTTCCTTATCATACAGGTCATCATTTTGATTTATAAGCTCAAGCAGATCCTCATAAGTCGCAGTAGTTCTTTTATCTTTAATAATATCTATCACACTGTATGCCCCCCTTTTTATAAAGCTTTCATATATTTTAGGATCTCAGCGTCATCAAGATTAGCCTTTTGCGGCATATCGTTTATACTTATAGTATATTCGTCGTTAAATTCTACAACATTGAGGATACCTAATTCCTGCATAGCGGTTAGAATGACTTTAAATTTAAAATAGCCTATGTTTTTATTTTGAAGAACATTAAGAAAGCTGTCGATTTTTCTGTCAGCACAGCTTGAGAGTTTTAAATATTTAAAGACACATCCGAAATCTGCGCGTGATGGAATTTGCTGTTTGATAAAGCGTTTATCTAACGGTTCACGATTTATAAATTTGAAATAAATTTGTTTTTCTTTGAGTATTTTATCGTAGTCAAGTTTAGAGTATTTCAAGTCTGTAATGATAGTAGTAAATGTACTGGTATTATTAAATTCGGTTACTTCCAAATTAACCGCAATATCAATCACATCTCCTATTTTACAACCAATTTCTTTAGGTTGTTTAAAAAAATAAAAAGCTGCTATCTGAGATGAGTTTCTTTTTAATATAAGTTTTGAATGTTTACCTTTTGAAAGAGCTATTATATCAACAACGGTAAGGCCGAAAAGGCCTATTATAGGTTTAGGGTTTCCTTCGCCGAAAGGTTCAAGATAAGCTATATCTTCGGCAAAAGCATAATTTAAAACGCTCGGATTTATTTTAGCATCAATATTAACGCAGACATCCGGCATAATGTTGTGATTAAGCTTTGCATACAAATTGACCTCATCGCTGAAGTCTCTTAGATATTTAGTGTTCATACTAAAGCCCACAGCCATATTATGTCCGCCGAATTTTGTAAGCATATGAGATGCACAGTTAACAGCGTCATAAAGCGAGAAATCTTTGATACTTCTGCCGGAGCCGATTGCAATTTGTCTTGTTTCGTCGACAGAAATAACGATAACGGGTTTGCCGTACTGGGCGACAAGTCTTGAGGCTACTATACCGATAACACCTGTGTGGGCATCTTTGACCCAAACTACGATTATACGATTTTTGGTGAGAATTTTAGGCTTTTTAAAAAGCTTACGGTTAATTAAATTGAGTATATTGTTTTCAATGGTCTTTCTTTGAAGATTTAAGTCGCATAATTTTTCCGCTAAATCGCAGGATAGAGAAGGGTCTTTACAAAGAATCAATTCAAAAGCGGATTCAGTGTGATCAAGCCTGCCTGCAGCATTTATTCTGGGTGCTATTTTAAAGCCGATGTCAGAGGATTTTAAATTATACTTTGAGAGTGAGAGCTTTTCTAAAAGAGCCGTTATGCCGGGCCTTTCACAAGTGGGAAATTTACGAAGGGCAGTTCTTACAAAATTACGGTTCTCCCCCGTCAGAGAAACTATATCCGCAACCGTACCGATACACAATAAATCAAAGAAGGAGTCAAAAATCTCAGGATATAAAGATTCATCACCCTCAAGGGCTAAAACAAGCTTGAATGTAACACCGACGCCGGCTAACTGTTTGAATTTGCTTTCACAGTCAAATCGGTGTGGGTTGACAACAGCGCAGGCCTTGGGCAGAAGCTTTTCTTGCTGTTTGTGATGGTCTGTTACTACAAGATCCATACCGAGCTTACTTATAAGTTTGGCCTGTTCAAAAGCAACTATACCATTATCAACAGTGATTATAAGATCTATACCGTTATTATTAAGTTCCTGTATAGCCTCATTGTTAAGACCGTAGCCATCGGAGAATCTGTTTGGAACATAGTATGAAACATAAGCGCCTCTTAGCTGTAAATATTCATAGAGCATAACGCAGGAGGTTATACCGTCTGCATCATAGTCTGCATAGATACAGATTTTTTCATTGTTGTCAATAGCTTTTTGTATTCTCAAAACAGCCTTATCCATATCTTTAAGTTTAAATGGATCATCAAGGTAAAGATCTTTTGAGAAAAATTCATCTATTTTATCAGGAGTATCAATTCCTCTTACCGTCAAAAGAAGAGATAAGAATGCGTCAATTTTATATTCCTTCATTATGTTTTTAGCAATTTGTTTATCGGCAGAACAAACATTCCATTTTTTTAAGACCAATGTAAGACACCCTTTTTATGAAAAGTAATAGAACATAGATTAAAATTCACTATAAACCGTATATAATTATATCACCTAAATCCCTTTGCTTCAATATTTTATTTTCAATTTGGATATGATAAAAAGTTTTGACTGCTAATTTACAACACAAAAGTATATCAACAAGATAAGCAGTGGATATAAGAAGCTAAATTAACACAAAAATGGCAAAAATAACTTTTTACTATTTAATTATCTTTACTTTAGAGTAATATTGTTGTAAAATAAACGAAAGCGTTTTTATATACTTGAATATTCTATTAGTTTATTTGAAAATTGGAGTGGTTATTATGAGTTTAAAATACAACAGAATACTCCTGAAGCTAAGTGGTGAATCGCTTGCCGGGGATAAAAAATTCGGTATAAATAATGATACTGTTGAAGAAATTACAGCAGCAGTAAAAGAGTGCTATGATTTAGGAGCAGAGATAGCAATAGTTGTCGGCGGAGGAAATTTTTGGCGCGGCAGATCAAGTGAGAAAATGGACAGAGCCGAGGCAGATTATATCGGAATGCTCGCTACAGTTATGAATTCTTTGTGCCTTTGTGATATGCTCAAACAAAAAGGAGTTCCAGCTGTTGTTCAAACCTCTATTCCGATGCAGCAGATTGCAGAACCGTTTGTCAGAAGAAATGCTTTAAAATATTTGGACGAGAAAAAAGTAGTGATTTTTGGCGGTGGTACGGGAAGTCCGTTCTTTTCAACAGATACAGCAGCAGCTCTAAGAGCAACAGAGATAAATGCTGATGCTATATTAAAAGCTACAATGGTTGATGGTGTTTACGATAGTGACCCTAAGAAAAATCCTGATGCCAAAAGATACAGCCACATCTCTTTTTCAGACGTTCTAAAGAACAATTTAGCGGTTATGGACAGTACAGCAGCAACACTTTGTAAGGATAATAATATCCCCATATTAGTGTTCTCAATAGCTGACCCGCTTAATATAAAGGAAGTAATACAAGGTAAGGATATAGCAACATTAGTATCAAATTAAACTTAAAATTATAATTTAATATTTTGGAGGTATTTATTATGGATAAAATTTTTAAAGATGCAAAAAACAAAATGGATAAAAGAGTGAAAAAACTGTCAGAAGAATATGCAGCAATAAGAGCAGGCAGAGCAAACCCTGCTGTTTTAGATAAAATTCGCATAGATTATTATGACACTCCAACACCAATAAATCAGATAGCAGCAGTTTCTGTAACAGAAGCAAGAATCTTAACAATTCAACCTTGGGACGCATCAGCTGTAAGATTGATAGAAAAGGCTATCCAAACTTCAGATTTGGGAATCAACCCGCAAACAGACGGCAAGGTTATCAGAGTGCAGTTTCCGCCATTAACAGAAGACAGACGCCGTGAAATTGTTAAAGAGATACATCAAATGGCCGAAGAAGCAAAAATTTCAATTCGTGCAATCAGAAGAGAAATTATAGATAAATGTAAGGCTTTAGAGAAAAAATCCGAAATCACTAAAGATGACTTAAAAGATGCAGAAAAAGATGCACAAAAACAAACAGATAATTTTGTCAAAGAAATAGATACATTATCTTCAAATAAAGAAAAAGAACTTATGGAAATCTAACTTTATAAACACAAATAAAATAATAAAAAGGAGGGGTAATTTGTTTTCTATTTTCAAAAGGAAAAAGAACAAACCTGAAATCAATTCACCCATAAAATCCTTTGATTCAATAGATATAAAAGACGTAAAATTACCTCGTCATATAGGTATAATTATGGACGGCAACGGAAGATGGGCAAATAAAAGAGGACTTCCGAGAAAAGCCGGCCATACATATGGAGCAAAAAATTTTGAGGACATATCTA
>JAUMXZ010000106.1 GCA_030528905.1 Clostridia bacterium
TTTTCTGTTATATTTAGTTTCTTATTAAGAATCTCTGTAGTAAGATTACTGTTTTGTTCTTTTGAAATTTCTTCTATTCGATTTATTATATCCTTGTTAATCGAAATATTTGTCGTATCGACAATATCAACTTGTTCTTCTTTAATCTCTTTTTGTACATTAACAAGTTCTTTTCTTCTTAATATATTTTCTGTTGTTGCAACAGTTTTATTTAATATCTGATCAGACAGCTTTTTAGGCTGAATTTTTGATACTTCTGTGACTTGATTTATGAGATTTTCATTGTTCAAAACAGAGATGTTTTTAGTTCTTACAACATTTACATCTTCTTTTGTATCCTGAGTTTCGTTTGCAACTTTTGTAAAAGTTGTATTGAGTTTAACTCTTTTTGATAATTCCTCTGCAAAGCTTCTGTCTTTGAGTAAATAATTATTTACTATCTCTTTATATTTTAAATTCGTATCACCAGCATTATTAAAAATGTTTTTAAATAAATTGTGGTCTTCTTTAAATAAAGAGTATAAATTTTTCTGAATTACAGTATTTGAGATATTTTCATTTCTTGCTATATTCAGATTATTTACAAACTGGTTATTTACATAGCGGTTACTTATGTTTTTTTTTTTTACTGTTTGATTTACTAAGCTGATAACCTTTTTATAATCATCATCACTTAGCTTTCCTTTTATTGCTGCGTTACCTGCGTTTATAATTTGATTCCTTACCGATGCAGATGATAATTTTTCACCCTCTACGCGAAGCTGTTTTATTATCTGGTTCTTTACCATCTCGCTATTTCTTATAATTGTGTTCCCGCCGTCCTGAAATGCCTGAAGCTGCATTAACAGGTTTACTACGACATTTTCTCCCTGTTCTTCTTCTGCCAATTCTTCTGCTTTTTCCTTAACGGGTACTGCATAAATAAGCGATGATGAAGGCACGCCTCCTCCATCATAGGCGTATTTCACTTCATCTTCTTTTTCTACCCTTAACACAAAATCGCAAAACTCATCGTTATCAAGAGAGGCTAAGCCCATACCTTTTAAATTTGAAGTCAATCCACCTACTGATACTTCAAATCCTGATGTCATTTTCATATTTCTTAACCCCTCTTCCCTTATATTTTTCATAGCTTTGCTTTAAGGCTATCTATATTTCTAGCTGACTGATCTATGCGTTTCTTACAGTTTTATTGCCTACTGCATCTGTTTCTGTGACAACTCCGTCCTTAGTCTCCACGCTTGATCCATCCGGACTTACTGATTTTGTACGAACAACCTTGCCGTTCTTATTTTTCTCTATCTCATCTCCGTTAGAATATGTTGTCGTAACATTACCTTTTTTATCTGTTTTTTCTGTTCTTTTCGGATTGGATAAATACAATGTAACCGATCCATCTTTTGCTACTGTCTTTTCCGGCTCTCCATCTTTATTGTATGTAGTAACTCCATTCTCATCGGTCTTTTTAGTTTTCTTTCCGTTTTCATCAAATTCTATTTTTACACCGGAATCTTCTGCTTTTATTATTTTACCGCGTGAATCCACTAATACTTTTGAACCATCTTTCTTGTATATTGTTGCATTACCATTAGGTTCCACTACAGTTTCACTTCCCGTTTTCGGATCATAAACATACTTCTTACCGTTTATATCCTCTCTGGTAGTTTTTCCGGTTTCTTTGTCCTTTGTAGCCTTCTTTATCTTGACTTCTTCATCGTTGGGCAGCTTGTGTTTTTGTATTTCTTTATACATAATGCTTTTTTCTTGATCATCCTCAGTTACTATATTACCTTTTGGATCAGATTCAACTTTTTTAGGCTTTTTACCGGTAAGCTTATCGATTACTCCTTTAACTGTTGACAATATCGAATCAAACTCTATCCACGGCACAGGCACATTAGTAATACCTCTGTGATTAACCGTAAATGTTTCTATCAAGGTCTGAGGCTTTTGTGCGTTAAGTTCATCTAATTCCCAGGATACCATACCCATTGTAATAAATGAATACATAGACTGTATAGAGCCTGAACGATCTAAAACAAAAATCATTCCTATGGAGTTTTCCTTTTCAAGTGATTCTGATTGTCTTGAATCTCCAAATCCACTCCACAAAGCATTTACTTCCAACTTGTTTATTCTATACCCTCTTTTAAAAACCAGCTGCTGCGGACTTGATATCGGTTTTCTTAATGCTCTGGGAAAATCGTTGTTGCCACCCTCTGTAATATATTCATATTCTCTTTTTTGTGATATACCGGAAACAGATTGAAACGCTAAAAACTCTGAATTGAGCCAAACAACAAATCGGAAATTCATAACATTTTCCGTTATTCCTGTATTTGTAAATTTACTGAAAAACGAAACTACTGAACTTCGGCCATATCTGCTATCATCGTTCATACCCAAAACGCTTTTGGCTAAATCCGCTGCAATATTCGTTATAGCCATATATTACTCCCCCTTTTTAATATATGTAACTTTGACATCCAAACCATAGTCTATGTTATATCAAATATATTCTTTTTCTCTTCTCCACCCGCTGAATTCATCTTTGCATTTATTTTGGAAACTTCCTCGCAAAATCTGATTCTTTCTTTGTGTTCAAGATTTAGTATATCTTCCCTATCCCAATGCAGGTAATAAGCCAAAAAGGCCATCTCCTCATAGAGCGCGTCTATGGGGTAGCTCTTTAAGGCTCGCCCACGAAAGGGACATCCACCTGAAACTGTCTCTTACAGTGAGGACACTCAACTGTAACTTTCATCGGTTCAACCGAATTTATTGTTTGATACATCTTCTCCAAATATGCTACGTCTGCTGTGAACATATTCTCTATCATATTTGATGTGATATTAGGCAATGTTCCGAGCTTTATTA
>JAUMXZ010000037.1 GCA_030528905.1 Clostridia bacterium
GAACACAGTGATACAGTCAAATCAAAATCATAAGGAATATATTTGCCTTCATAAAACAGATCACATAATAAAGTATTCTTCATAACTACTGTGGGATAAATCCTGACAGAGGACGGTTTTAAAGCGATAATCTTACAAGCAGTATCTATATCTTTTTGCGGTGTACTTTTATAAAGACCGACCATCATTTGCAGACCTAAGGAAAAGCCGTAAGATTTAATTAACTCAGAAGCAGATATTATATCATCCTGAGTGTGGCCTCTTTTATTTGAAAAAAGAACATCATTGTCCATACTTTGACAGCCAAGTTCAATATCTTTCACGCCATATTCTTTTAATATTGATAAAATCTCGTGATTTATCGCATCAGGTCGGGTGGATATACGAATACTATCGAATGTTTTGTCTTTAACATAAGGGTAAGCAGCTTTAAGAAGCTCTATCATATACTCTCTTTTGACAGCGGTAAAGCTGCCTCCGAAAAAAGCAATTTGGGTTTTTGTATTTGGATTTGTATATTTTTTGGCGTTATCCAGAATAGATTTAACATCATTACCGTCAGGCTGAGAAGTTTGTCCGGTTATGGTTTTTTGATTACAGAAACTACATTGGTGAGGACAGCCGTTATGAGGAATGAATATGCTGATATTTGCGTGATTTTTACTCATTAGTATCCCATAAGAGCAAGAGCTTCTTTAGCAGCCTTTTGTTCGGCTTCTTTTTTGCTCTTACCGACTCCTTTTCCGACTATATTTGAATTAAGTTTAACGTGGACTGAAAACAGTTTATCGTGATCAGGACCGGATGCGCCGGCTAAGACATATTCAAGTTTTTCCTCAGGATTTTGCTGTATAATTTCCTGCAAAGATGTTTTATAGTCTTTAAAGACTTTGATTTTAGGATTTTTCAAGTCATTTTCAACAAATTTAAGAACGAATTTTCGAGCCTGTTCAAATCCGGAGTCAAGATATATAGCAGCAAGGATTGCCTCAAAAGCATCAGCTAAGATAGAGGGTCGTTTATGACCGTTTGAGCGTTTTTCGCCGTGACTCAGGCGTAAAAAGCTGCCGATATTCAGTTGTTTTGCAAAGTTATATAAAGCCTTTTCACATACAACACAGGCTCTTAATTTAGTAAGTTCACCCTCAGGCAGATCAGGACAATTTTTAAAAATATAGTCAGATACTATAAGACTTAAAACTGCATCGCCGAGAAATTCAAGTCTTTCGTTACTTTTTTCATTATTTTTTGATTCATTAGCATATGATGAGTGAGTTAAAGCTGTTTTCAGATATTCTTTATTTTTAAATTCAATTCCTAAAATTTTTTCCAGATTATCCATATTAACCTCTCTTATTTTAAGCTATGTAGTTTTCATAGCTTCGATAGATTGTTGTATTTCGTTGACAACATTATTATTAACATAATCAATAGTAAGTCTGATTGCGCTTTTGAAAGTTTTAGCATCAGAACTGCCGTGAGCCTTGAAAACAGGGGCTCTGAGTCCGAGTATCGGTGCGCCGCCGTATTCATTATAGTCAAAACTCTTTTTAAGCTTTTTCATACTTGGCAAAACTAAAAGTGCACCGATTTTAGTTAAGATATTAGATTTAAACATAGATTTAATTTTTTTCATTAAAGTTAAGGCAACTCCCTCATAGGTTTTAACAATAATATTTCCGGTAAAGCCATCAGCAACGACGACATCAGCAGCATCATTAGGTATTTCACGAGGTTCGACATTTCCGATAAAGTTAATGTCGGAGTTTTTTAGCATATTAAAAGCATCTATTTGCAGCTGAGTACCCTTATTTTCCTCAACACCGATATTAGCAAGTGCAACTCTTGGGTTATCTATATTCATAATTTTTTTCATATAAATGCTTCCCATTATTCCAAATTGATTTAGCATAACAGGCTGACAGTTGATGTTGGCACCGCTGTCAAGAAGCATAAAAGCGCCGTTGTTTTTAGGCAAAACCGGAGCAAAGGCAGCTCTTTTTATGCCGTTTATTCTTTTGACAATAAATGTAGAACCAACGACTAAAGCACCGCTGCTGCCGGCAGAAACAAAGGCATCGCCCTGATTCTCAGCAAGCAGTTTAAGACCCTTTATCATAGAGGAATCTGCCTTATGTTTTAAGATATATTTAGGGTTTTCTTCCATTGATATGGTATCGGTTGCATTGATTATTTCTATGTTATTTAAGGAAAGATCATTTTTTTGGAAACAATCTTTTAATATATCTTCCTTACCGACAAGTTTTATATTGATATTGTATTCTTTGACTGCATCACAGCAAGCCTTAACTATTTCCAAAGGAGCATTATCTCCACCCATAGCATCAATGATTAAAGTCATATTACATACCTCTTTTCATAATCAAGTTAAAGAAAGATTTAATCACTTACAAATCCGATTTATAATCGGTCAAAAAGTCCAAAGACCTTTTAGCAAGAAGGCTGTTTCTTAATTTTTTATCTTTTATATGTTCATCAAGAGCTTTAATGATACCGAAATTTGCGCCCATAGGCTGAAAGTTAACTACAGTTGGGTCGGTGATATAAGAAAGAAGTGAGCCTATCATAGTTATGTTATCAAGTTTAAAAGGTTGTTTGCCTGAAAGCCTCATAGCAATATTGATACCGGTAATCAAGCCGGAGAAAGCTGATTCCATATATCCTTCGACACCGCTTATCTGGCCGGCAAAATATATATTCGGGTTAGTTTTAAGGCTCAGATCTTTATTTAGCAGCTTAGGTGAATTGATAAAGGTATTTCTGTGCATAACGCCATATCGTACAAATTCGGCATTTTCAAGGCCGGGGATCATAGAAAAGACTCGTTTTTGTTCAGGAAACTTCAGATTTGTCTGAAAGCCCACAAGGTTATAAAGAGTCGAGTCGTTATTTTCTTTTCTTAGCTGAACATTAGCCCAAGGTCTGTGCATAGTTTTTGGATTTATCAGTCCGACAGGTTTTAAAGGCCCGAATCGTAATGTATCTATTCCTCGTTTAGCCATAACTTCAATGGGCATACAGCCCTCATATACTCTGAAGCAAGACTTATCAACCTCTTTTAATTCAACACTTTGGGCGTTTACAAGCTCATTATAAAAGTGTTCATATTCCTCTTTGTTAAAGGGGCAGTTGATATAAGCGTTATCGTTTCCTTCATATCTGGAAGCAAAAAATATTTTATCTTTGTCTATACTGTCAAAAGTAACAATAGGGGCAACAGCATCGAAAAAATAAAGACCGTCGCCGCATAGAGATTTTATACTGCTGCTTAACTTGTCCAAAGTCAGCGGGCCTGTAGCAATAACGGTTATTTCCTTTTGGTTAATATCGCAAACTTCTTCATTTATAACATTTATGAGTGGATTTTCAAGTATTTTTTGAGTAACGGCATAGGAGAATTTATCTCTGTCTACAGCTAAAGCTCCGCCGGCATCGACTTCATTTTCATAAGCACACTGCAAAATAAGTGAGTCAAGAAGCTGCATCTCAGCTTTTAAAAGTCCGGCAGCACTCTCTGTGCGTTTAGCTTTTAATGAGTTTGAACAGATTAGTTCAGCGAACAATTTTGATTTATGAGCTTTAGTAAAAGTAGTAGGTTTTGCCTCGTACAAATTGACCTGTATATTTCTTTTAGCCAGCTGCCAGGCACATTCGCAGCCTGCAAGACCGGCACCTATAACATTTACAACAGTAGGATTATTCATCATTTTCATCTATTACCTTCGTATATTTACAATCTTCGTTTTTACAATACAGTTTAGGAGCTTTGCCTTTTTTTTCAAAGAGCATACCGCCGCACTGAGGGCAGGTTTGGTTGGTAGGTTTATCCCAAGAAGCAAAACGACAATCAGGAAAGCCTTCGCAGCCATAAAATATGCGTCCTTTTTTTGTTTTACGCTCAAGAATTTCGCGGGAGCACTCAGGGCATTTGACTCCGGTTTTTGAGACAAGTTTCTTTACATTATCACATTCAGGATATCCCGGACAAGCAATAAATCTTCCATACCGACCGGTTTTTATAACCATCTGTTTGCCGCATTTTTCGCAAATGATATCCGTTTGATCTTCTTTTAGTGTAATTTTGAGATCTTTTGTGTCTTCTTTTGCCTTTTTTAAAGTAGCTGCAAAGTCAGTATAGAATGTATCAATAAGAGTTTCCCACTGCATATTACCGTCTTCGATAATATCAAGGCCCTGCTCCATTTTTGCGGTAAACTTTACATTCACTATTTTAGGGAAACATTTTTCAATCAGATCACTTGATACTTCTCCAAGTTCACTGGGGATAAGGCGTTTTTTATCTCTTGTTATATATCCTTTGCTGATTATGGTACTTATTACCGTAGCATAGGTAGAAGGGCGTCCGATACCGTCTTCTTCAAGGGTTTTGATTAAAGAGGCCTCAGTATATCTCTGAGGAGGGAGAGTGAAGTGCTGATTCTTTTCAATATTTTTAAGGTTAGCTTTCATATCATTTTCTATTGCAGGTAAAGCCTTAGCGGTTTTCTCTTTTTCATCTTTTCCTTCCTGATATAAAGCGGTGAATCCATCAAAAGAAACTGTATATCCGGAGGCTTTAAAAACATACTTACCGTCGGTTACATCGGCCTTAGTGGTATCCTGAACAGACTTTGACATCTGACTTGCTATGAATCTTGACCAAATGAGGGTATAAAGTTTATATTGATCGCTTGAAAGGCTTGATTTGACTCTGTCAGGAGAGAGCTCCGGGATAGTAGGTCTTATAGCTTCGTGAGCATCCTGGGCATTCTTTTTAGATTTAAAGATGCGTTCTTTTGCTGGGACATATTTACTTCCGTATACATCTTTTATATAGTTTCTGGCACTTTTGATAGCTTCGTTTGATATACGAAGTGAGTCAGTTCTCATATAGGTGATAAGACCTAAAGCGCCTAAGGCTTCGATTTCCATACCTTCATATAATTCCTGAGCGACTTTCATTGTGCGTTTAGCCTGAAAGCCCAATTTTCTTGAAGCATCCTGCTGCAAGGTTGAAGTTATGAAAGGAGGGGGAGGGGAGATATTTCTTTTAGACTTTTTAACATTTTTTATATAAAATTTATCGGTTTCTATTGAACTCAGAATATCATCAGCCTGTTTTTCGTTTGATATTTCTACTTTTTCATTATCAATACCATAGAAAGAAGCGTTAAAAGTCTTAGTCAGACCCTTTGGAGAAAACTTTGCATCAATGCTCCAATATTCTTCAGGTTTAAAGTTACGGATTTGTTTTTCTCTGTCGACGATAATTTTAACAGCAACTGACTGCACACGACCGGCAGAGAGGCCGCGTCTTATTTTCTGGGCGACAAAGGGGCTTAATTTATAGCCTACCAGTCTATCAAGGATGCGTCTTGCTTGTTGAGCATTTACAAGATCCATATCAATTTTTCGAGGATTGATCATACCGTTTTTTATTCCGTACTCAGTAATCTCGTTAAAGGTTACTCTGTTTTCATCTTCAGGATTTAATTTTAATATGTTGGCTAAGTGCCAGGATATAGCCTCACCTTCTCTGTCAGGGTCGGTAGCGAGGTAAACTTTTTCACTTTCCTTAGCCCTTTTTTTCAGATCTTTTACTATATCTTCCTTACCTTTTATTATAGAATAGGTTGGTTTAAAGTTGTTTTTTACATCGACGCTAAGACGAGTTTTATATAAATCTCTTACATGGCCTACAGATGCGACTACATTAAAATCCTTACCTAAATATTTTTTTATAGTTTTTGCCTTTGCCGGCGATTCTACTATCAATAATTTTGACATAAATACCACCTTATATAGAATATCATAGAAGTCCGAATCTTTTACCCGGATAACTTTTAATAAGTCCAAGTATTTCAAGTTCAGTAAGAGAGGAGAGAACATTTTGGACTTTAATATTTGTTTTATCAACTATTTCTTCGAGCATAATCGGATTTGTTGTAATAAAAGAATATATTTTTCTGGTTTGATCATCAAGTTCAGATAAGTCAGGAATTAAATTTTGCGAAAAGTTATCTGAAGTGATGTTATTATTTTGTGTATCTTGCTGATTAGACAAGTCAAGCTGAGAATTTGTAGAATTTACAGGTTTAGTATTGGATACATTGATTTTATTATAGTGATTTATTTTTACATTATTATTTTTAATTTCAAGTGAGAAGTCATATAAAATATCATCAGGCTCAAGGGCGACTTTAGCGCCGTCTCTAATCATTTCGTTGGTACCTCTTGAATAATAGCTGTTTATATTACCCGGTACAGCAAAGACTTCTTTTCCCTGGTCAAGAGCAAGGTGAGCGGTTATTAGTGAGCCGCTTCTTTTTCCGGCTTCAACCACTAACACAGCATCTGCTAAAGCGGCCATAATTCGATTTCTGACAGGGAAATTTCTGCCTAAAGCCATATAGCCCGGAGGAAATTCAGAAATCAAAGCTCCGTTTAATGAAATTTGTTGGCGTATAGGTTTATTTTCTTCAAGATAAGGATAATCTATACCGCAGCCCAATACACAAACGCCATTTCCGTTAGCTCTGAGTGTTGCCTTGTGAGCAGTTATATCAATACCTACTGCACCGCCACTTATGATTATCGCCTCAGACTTTGATAGTGTATATGCAAAATCAAAAGCCATATTCATACCGTAGCTTGTAGCGTGTCGTGTACCGACGATTGTAACACATAGGTTGTTGTCAAAATCAGGCAGAACTCCCTTTACATAAAGAACGCAAGGAGGATTTATCAGATTCTTTAATTTTTGCGGATAATCGGGATGATTAAACGGAATTATTTTTTGGTTATCTTTTTCTGCATTAACAACTATTTTCTCACAATCACTTAAATTTACGCTATTAAATTTTTTAAATATTTTATCATATTTATCTATAGATTTTTTTGTTAAATATGTATTGACATAATACTCATAGAGCTGCAGCGGTGACTTGAAGTGTTCTAATATGGTATGTAAATATCTGTTTCCGTAGCCCAGAATCTGTTGAAGCCAAATCCAATAAATTTTTTCATTCATAAAAGTTACCTGTAAAAGCTAAAAGCTTTTTGTCATCTCCCACATAAGAACAGCAGCACTGGTTGCAGCATTAAGAGATTCAGCATTTCCTTTCATCGGTATAGTTACAGTTTTATCACATAGGTTTATTACATTCTGAGTAAGACCATTTGCTTCATTACCTATAGCCATCAGATAGGGAGAAGAAGAGAAGTCAATGTTTAATATATTTTCTGAGTTTTCATTTGGTGATGAAGCACAAGTGATAATGCCGTTTGTTTTACATTCATCAAAAAGAGCATTTACATCATTTTCAAAGTTAATATTGAGTCTGAAAATTGCACCCATACTGCCTCTTGTAACTTTTGGTGAATACGCATCGCAGCAATCTCCGGTTATGATTATATCGTTTATGCCGAATGCCTCAGCGGTTCTGAAAATAGTGCCCATATTAAGAGGATTTTGAATATTTTCAAGCATCAGAATATGGTTTTTAAAGTCAGGCGGCAGGTTTTGAAAGCACTCGCAGAGTAAAACTACTCCCTGAGGAGTTTTAGTAGATGATATTTTCTTTAGAACATCGTATGAAGTTTCAAAAGATTCTAAGGCTTTTTGCTGTATTTTTGAACATAGATTTTCATATTTAGAAATGAAATCCGCAGTAAAGAAAGCATAGATTATTTTAGCATCACTTAAAAGAGCGTCATTACATAGTCTTAGACCTTCAACAACAAAGCAGTTTTCACTTTTACGCATAGAAGATGACAGGAGTAATTTAGAGACATATTTAATTTTAGGATTATCTTTACTTATAATAGTTTTCATAAAAACCTCACATAGTAATAAAAGCTAAGAGAACAAAAAAAGGGGGGTGAGATTAAAGAAAATACGCTCGGAGATTACATCCGAGCGTAGACAAATAAATACTAATTTCTCTTTGTACTCTCAACTAATTCAGCAAATGCTTTTGGATCTGAAATAGCGATTTCAGACAACATTTTTCTGTTCAAATTGATACCGGCTTTTTTCAAGCCATTCATAAAGCTTGAGTAATTTGTGTTATTCAAGCGGCAAGCTGCTGAAATACGAGTAATCCAAAGTCTGCGGAAATTACGTTTTTTCTGTTTACGACCGATATAAGCATAATTTCCAGATTTCATAACGGCTTCTTTAGCCATTTTAAAATGTTTACTTTTTGAGCCCCAATAACCTTTTGCAAGTTTAAGGGTCTTTTTTCTTCTTTTTCTGGTTGCTAAAGCACCTTTTACACGAGCCATATATTTATACCTCCAAATTTATTAAGAATTATTTATAAGGGATTAGTCTTTTGATTTGAGCGACATTAGTCTTATCAGCAACAGTAGTTTTTCTCAAACCTCTTTTACGTTTAGTAGTTTTTTTGTTAAGTATATGCGATTTATTCGCATGAGCTCTTATAGGTTTACCGTTTTTAGAAAGTTTAAAACGTTTTTTAGCTCCACTGTGAGTTTTAATTTTAGGCATAATTATTCCTCCTTAATATTATTGTTTTTTTGATTTTGGTGCAAGGAACATAAGCATATTTCTGCCCTCGAGCTTAGCAGGTTTTTCGACAGCAGCGAATTCGCTGCAGCTTTCGGCAAATTTTTGCATCATAGCATATCCTTGATCGGGGTGTCCCATTTCACGGCCTTTAAATCTGATTGAGACTTTGACTTTATTAAGACCTTTAATAAATCGTTGGGCATGAGTTACTTTGGTAAGGAAATCGTGAGTATCAATACCCAAAGAGAGTCTAATTTCTTTTATTTCGATAATATGTTGTTTCTTTTTAGCTTCTTTTTCCCTTTTAGCCTGTTCAAATTTATATTTACCGTAGTCCATAATTTTACAAACAGGTGGGACAGCACGAGGAGAGATCTTAACCAAATCAAGTTTTCTATCATCAGCGATATTCAAGGCCTCGTTTGCAGACATAACACCGAGTTGTGTTCCATCGACATCAATAACTCTTACTTCTTTATCCCGAATAGTTGTATTAACTTGCAAATCTTTGCTACTTATGACAAAGCACCTCCAAAAATAAGTCTTGATAAACAAAAAACACGAGCCAGTTTGCCCGCGTTTAATACAAGAAACGAAGTCTTGGCATCTATAGAGATGGCAGTAACTTCATATTATGTTATGTATTAAACCCATAAAAGACAAGACCCTATAGGTGAGAACATATTGCTCTGCTTTTTGAATACTCCCAAAATTTTAGCAGATAAGAAAAGCGTTGTCAAGAGGTATTTTCAATATTTTTATTTTTTTATTTATGTGAATATAGTTAGCACCTTGCTTTAAATGTATAAAAAAAGAAAAGCAGACAGCGTGGTGTTTATGTGTTTAGAGTAAGAATACAGCTATAAATTCAATGTATAAACGGGTGTAGACCGGAAAATTAAAGCGGTAGAGAGGTTAATTTTGAGATTTCACCGAATATTTTTAAAAGTGCCAAAAATGCTGATTATAGGCCGAAAAACCACGCCTCTACCGATAGTAGAATCGTTATTTTTTTGCTCTACAGGCTAAGAACCATTGGTATATTTTGAAAAGACGCAAGTAGGTTGAATATTGGCAAAAATTTAAAGTATAATTTTCTCACAAAGGCATTAAATGGGAGGAAAAAATTATGAAAAACGAAAGTATGATTATGGGGATGAAAATTACAGAAAGTGAAAAGGAGAGGTTATATTTGGATAAAAATAAAATAATATCAAATATTGCAATGGGGATAAGGTATCTGACTATTCCGCCGATAATGGTTAGTACATTGTTAAGTTATTTGTTTTTAGGGAAAAGAGAACTTTTCAATTCAGCAACAGATTTTATTATGTCGATATTTTTCTTAGCAGCTTTTCCGATTTTAGCTTAT
The DNA here is from genome assembly GCA_030528905.1 of Clostridia bacterium. GTDB lineage: Bacteria > Bacillota > Clostridia > Oscillospirales > Acutalibacteraceae > JAUMXZ01. The sequence continues at coordinate 9,927 of JAUMXZ010000037.1, forward strand.
GCTGTTCATTTTTTAGTGCCGGTATTTAAAGCTAAGGGCAGAGATTTACAGCGAAAAATGGCGTTTATATTTACAGGTATAGGATATGTATTAGCAACAGGCTACGGCTTTTTAGCAGGCTGTACAGATGGGTTAAAAATATTATTTGTATCGTTATTAATAATATATAGTATAAACATAAATAAAGTAATAAAAGTCAAAGCCAGCGGCCACTCGTGTGGAATCTCAGGACTCTTGATCTTTTGTGCATATTTTGGCGGCCTATATACAATTATTTTCAATATGATATTGTATATGCTGACATTATGGGCATCGGTAAGGACAAAAAGACACACAAAAAAAGAGTTTATTTTGGGAAGTATAATATGCCTGGTGTCGTTTTCTGTAGTAGCTCCTATAATAAGTCTTTTCTAAGTGAAGTTCATAATTTTATTGATAAGATATTATATAGTTGTTAAAATAATATTAACTTAATCTTAACTTTGATAAGTGCTTGCTTTATTTGATTGGTAGGTACTTATTTTTTATGCTAATTTACTTGAAAATAGAGTGAAAATGTATATAATGTAAAGGTAGGGGAGGTTTTAGTTAAAACTTATGGATAGGGAGTGAATTCTATGAAATTGATGGTGGCATCAGATATACACGGATCAGCGTATTTTTGTGAAAAATTAGTGTCTCGATTTAAAACAGAAAATGCTGATATGCTGTTGTTGTTAGGAGATATATTATATCACGGACCAAGAAACGCTCTGCCATATGGATATGCTCCTGATAAGACAGCAAAAATGCTTAATGATATAAAGGAAAATATTTTATGTGTAAGAGGAAACTGCGATTCTGAAGTGGACCAGATGGTTTTAGATTTTCCTATAATGGCTGATTATGCTGTTTTATATGCAGATAATAAGATTTTTTTTGCTACACATGGACATAAATATAATATAGATAATTTACCGCCGCTGAAAAATGGCACAGTATTTTTAAGCGGACACACCCATATACCTTCCTGTAAATCTGAAAAAGGATATGTATTTATAAACCCGGGCTCAGTATCAATACCTAAGGGTTTAAGTCAAAATCAGTATATGATAATAGATAAAGGAAGTTGTATATCAAAAGACACAGATGGAAATATACTTGACAGCAACTATTTTTAAACGGAAAGAAAAGGAGAGAATAGCATATGAGTAAAGAACGCCAGATTGTAGATAGTGTAGAGAAATTAGAAGCTGAGATAGCAAGAGTAAAACAAGCTCAGAGAATATTTGAAGGCTATACTCAGGAACAAGTTGATAAAATTTTCCTTGCAGCAGCCACAGCAGCAAATAAAGCAAGAATATCGCTCGCAAAAGATGCAGTGGAAGAAACAGGTATGGGTATAGTAGAAGATAAGGTAATAAAAAATCATTTTGCATCAGAATATATATATAACGCATATAAGGATACAAAAACCTGTGGAATAATAGAAGAAGATAAGGTTTACGGCATAAAGAAAATAGCAGAGCCAATAGGAGTAATTTGTGCGGTAATTCCTACAACTAACCCGACCTCAACTGCTATATTTAAAACTTTGATAGCCTTAAAGACAAGAAACGGAATTATAATAAGTCCACACCCCAGAGCAAAGAACTCAACTATCAAAGCAGCTAAAATAGTGCTTGAAGCAGCAGTAAAAGCAGGAGCTCCGGAGGGTATAATTTCCTGGATAGACGCACCTAAGCTTGATATGACAAATACCTTGATGAAAGGTGCCGATATAATTTTAGCTACAGGCGGCCCGGGAATGGTAAAAGCAGCCTATTCAAGCGGAAAGCCGGCACTTGGTGTCGGAGCAGGAAATACTCCGGCTATAATTGATGAAAGCGCAGATATCTTACTTGCGGTAAATTCTATTATACACTCAAAAACCTTTGATAACGGTATGATTTGTGCATCTGAGCAGTCTGTGATAGTGCTTGAAAGCATTTATGATAAGGTAAAAGAAGAGTTTGCAAGGAGAGGCTGCTATTTTCTAACTCCGGAAGAAACAGAAAAAGTGAGAAAAACTATCATAATAAACGGATCTCTTAACGCAAAGATAGTAGGTCAAAAAGCTGCTAAGATAGCCGATTTATCAGGAGTAGATGTTCCCCAAAACACAAAAATACTCATAGGAGAAGTAGAAAGTGTAGAACTTACTGAAGAGTTTGCACATGAAAAATTATCTCCA
>JAUMXZ010000107.1 GCA_030528905.1 Clostridia bacterium
AAATAAAATGAATATAACCCGAAAAAATAAATAAAAAACAAAAGAATAAAAAAAATGCTAAAAAAACTTTTCAAATATTTTGCTATATGATATAATGTGCAAGAGGTGATTAAGTGATTTTTGAAAGTGAAATTTTCAACCTGAATTTCGAAAATGATGTGTGCTATCTGGGCTTTAAAACATTTGATTTTCTGCCGTTTATTACACATGGATTATCAACTAAATTCGGCGGAGTAAGCAACGGTCAATACAAGTCAATGAATTTAGGATTTTCGGGTGGAGATGATAAAAATAATGTTTTCAAGAATTATGAAATTTTCTGTAAAGCGATTGGCATAGACTCACATTCTATTGTCGCATCTGCTCAGGATCATAACACTTATATAAGAACGGTTACAAAAAGTGACAAAGGTATCGGCATATATAGGGAAAAGGATTTAACTAGTGTTGACGGACTTATAACAAATCAGGCGGGAGTAAGTCTTGCGATATATTTTGCTGATTGTGTGCCTGTGCTTTTTGTTGACCCGGTAAAAAAGGTCATCGCGGCTGCACACGCAGGCTGGAGAGGTACAGTAGGTCTTATAGCAGAAAAAATGGTTTTGAAAATGCTGCAACAGTACGGTTGCAATCCTGAGGATATACTGGTTGGAATAGGTCCCTCGATAGGACAATGCTGCTATGAAGTAGACAAAGAGGTTGCTGACAAGTTTGAAAAATCCAACGCGTTTGATTGTGATGAGATCATAAGATCTGTAGGAAACGGAAAGTTTATGGTGAATTTACAGCAAGCTAATATACAGCTTCTTTTAAAACGCGGGATAAGACCGGAAAATATCGCCTGTACAGATATATGCACAAAATGTTACAAGGATCTGCTGTTTTCCCATCGCGCAACAAAAGGTAAGCGTGGAGTTATGGCGGCTGTTATACAAATTAAAGAATAAATATATAAATGTTAAGGAAAGGAAGTATGGAAATGAAAGTTGCACCATCAGTATTAGCCTGTGATTTCAGTAAAATGGGAGAAGAAATATTAAAGGTAAACGAGGCCAAAGCTGATATGATACACCTTGATGTAATGGACGGAAATTTTGTACCTAATATTTCTTTTGGACCTGCGGTAATAAAATCAATAAGAAAATATACAGATATTTTATTTGATGTTCATCTTATGATCCAAGAGCCGAAACGATACATAAACGACTATGTTAAGGCAGGGGCTGAAAACATTACCTTTCACGTAGAGGCTGAGTATGATGTAAAAGGTACGATTGAGGATATAAAAAATCAAAATGTCAAAGCAAGTTTGTCAGTAAGACCAAAAACTCCGATTGAAGCAGTGTTTCCTTACTTGGATGACATATTTATGGTTTTGATAATGACAGTTGAACCAGGTTTCGGAGGACAGTCATTTATGCCGGATATGATGGAAAAAGTAAAGAAGCTAAGAGCAGAAATAGACAGAAGGAATTTAGATGTTTTGATTCAGGTAGACGGAGGAATCAATATAGAAACATCAAAAGTTGCTAAAGAAGCAGGAGTAGATGTTTGTGTAGCCGGAACAGCTCTTTTTGGAGCAGAATCAATGACAGATGCAGTTAAGGATATGCAAAACATATAGAAGACGGCAACAGAAGCTTTTAATTTTAGTTTTACAAAAAGAGGAGAAGCTTAGTGGTAATAGATTTTCATACTCACATTTTCCCGGATAAATTAGCGTCAAAGGCAATACAGATGTTAGAAAAGTCCGGCAACACGAAAGCATTTTCAGATGGAACATTAGCCGGTTTAGAAAGATCGATGAACAACGGTGGCATAGATTACAGTGTTGTAATGCCAATAGCGACTAAGCCGGAACAGTGCAGAACGATAAACGATTTTGCAAATGAAGTCAACAAAAAAGAAAATATATACGCATTCGGAACAGTACATCCTAAGTACAGCGATTGGAAAAGTGAACTGAAAAGAATAAAAAAGCTGGGTTTAAAAGGCTTAAAGCTGCACCCTGACTTTCAGGATACATACATAGACGATGACATAATGGTTGAGATACTATTAGAAGCGGGTAAGTTAGATTTGCCTGTAATGGTGCATTGTGGGTTGGATATATCGTTTACAGAGGTGCATTGTCCGCCAAAAAGATTAGCCGGTGTGTTAGAATATGTAAAAGATACGACTATTATAGCGGCTCATATGGGTGGGTATGATTATTTGGATGAGTCTGAGGAATATCTGATAGGAAGTAATGTGTATATAGATGTAAGCTTTGTTTTGGGTAAATTTGATGATAACCAAATAAAAAGGATGATGAACAAACATAACCCGGATAAAATTTTATTTGGATCTGATTCTCCTTGGGCATCACAAAAAGAAACATTGGAGCACCTTAATAATTTGGGTATATCAGACAGATTAAAAGATAAAATCCTATACAAAAACGCGGAACAGCTGCTTTTTAAGAAGAATTAAAATAAAATAAAAAATATTATGTTAAATTTATAAAAAAAATGCAAATAAATGTTGAAATCACACAAAACAAAATGTTAAAATAAAGGGTAGTATAGAATAACAATTAAAGAATATTGGAGTTGGGGGTATATTATTATGTCGATACAAACAGAGTTTGAATTTGAACTTCCGAAGGGATATATTGATAAAGATGGAAATGTACACAGAAACGGAGTTATGAGACTTGCAACAGCAGCAGATGAGATTATACCGTTAAAAGACACAAGAGTGCAGATAAACCCGGGATTTTTAAGCACAAAAATACTTGCAAGAGTTATAATAAAGCTCGGAACATT
>JAUMXZ010000108.1 GCA_030528905.1 Clostridia bacterium
AGCAGATAAGATAACGCCGATATAAACGGTTTTTCCTGATATAATTTCACTTATGTCGGGCTGATAGGAGTACTTGAGGAAATTGTTAAGAAAATTCATTTTTTCTCTGTAAGCTATAACAGGAGCATCATCAGGTTCTGAGTCCTTTTTTTGTTTGTTTGAAATTTTATCAACAGGACACATTTTAACAGCATATTTTTCAGGATTTAATTTCAAGAATTTAAAATTAGAAAATATTCTCTGCACGATGTTGAGTTTGCCAAATGAATTAAGCAGAAGGGCAAACAGCGGAATAATCGTATAAATGTTGATATTCATAGAAGAAAACTGATCTATATTGATTATCGCAAGAACGCTGTGGATTATTGTGATAAAGCAGGAAAGAGATATAGCCACATCTGAATTTTTCTTTAGCCTGAAAAGACTTCTGATGCCGTTTAATACAGTCTTTTTAGCTACTATTATACCGAGAATTAACGGTATGAGCTGAGAAACTATATACAAAATGGAATTTCCGATTATAGGCTGCTGAGTGTCAAATCTTTTTATACAGACAAAAACAAAGGCGATAAAGAATAATAAGCCCAAGCAGATTGTCTGGAATATGAGATTATATTTGCTCTTAAAGAGCATTTTTTCTATAGCCGGTTCATCTTCTTTGCTGTTATACTCAGTGATATCAGGAGCTTTGTGAACTTTTTTCTTAGGGAGTTCTTCAGGTTCTTTTTCATTGTTTTCCTCAAAGAACATATTTTCAAGTTTAGCCCATTTTTTCTCAGAAGCGGCCTCATCTTTTTTAGGCTTTTCAGCTTTATCGGTATCCTTATCAAAAAACTCTGAGATTTCGTCATACAGAAGAGAATCTAAATTTGCCCTTAAAACTATTTGATAAGGGGACTTACTGTTTAGAAATTTCTTTGCCGGAATTTGAACAATACTTTCATATTCATCGTTTATGATGTTTTTAAAGACATCGCGCTGCGGTGGGCTTTTCAAAGGCTCGTTATCCGGCTGTTGCAGAGGTTTTTGCAAAGTTTCTTTTTCTTTGAGCTTTGATTTAGCTGCCGGAGCCTGTTTTGGAAGTTGCTGCTTAGGTCTTTGAGGAGTTTCTTTTTCTTTGAGTTTTGATTTATCTGTCATACTGCGTTTTTGCAGTTGTTGTTTCAAAGCAGCAGAGCCTGAAGAGATCTTACCGGCAACATTTCTGAGTTGAGGAGCAACGATTTGTTTAAGAATTTTCTTGCCGAAGTTTCTGCGAATTTTTTTCTTAGGCTTTTTTTTCGGGGTACCGGTGTTTTTTTGTTTGTGTGGTGCAAAGCTGAAATCGACAATATCGCCGTCCATATCAGAAGCCTGTCTTAATTTTTCAGCTAATTCCGGTGAACGCTTTTCCTGCATACGCTTTATTTTCTGAAGTCTTCTGGTATGCATATCTTTTCTTTCTTTTTGTTGCTGTTGCTTTATATCATCAAAAAGACTGTTAAACATCTCAAGTTCTTCAGAACTGCGCTTATCTACATACGGTTCGTCTTCGATTATAGCGGTATTATCATCTTTGGGGCTGACAGCATTATATTTTTTGGTTTGAGCTTTTTCATCGGATTTTGAGTCTTGTTTAATATCTTTAGTATCTGCAGTATTTATATTATCAGAGGTTTGAGTGTCTGATGAGGAAGTTTTAGCAGAGCTTACCTGAGATGTTGTTTTTTCAAGTTGATCTTCTACTGAATCTAAGAGGTTGCCTATTTCCTTTTCAAAGGTTGATTTATTCTTTTCATTGTTTTGATTCATATTTAATCCCTCCTGTTTCAAAAATTAAATACTGCGTTGTCTGAGCACCTCATACATAAGTATTCCGGCTGCTACAGAAGCGTTTAAGGAATTGACCTTGCCTTTCAGAGGTAAGGCGACAGTAAAGTCGCTTTTTTCTTTCAGAAGGCGGGAAACACCTTTGCCTTCGTTGCCAACGATAAGAGCAGACGGACCGGTAAAATCGGTTTCGTTCCAGAGTTTACCGTTCATATCAGCACAATAAATCCAAAGTCCGGCTTTTTTCAGATCGTCAACAGTCCTTGATAAATTAACGACCTTTGATATATGCAGATGACCGGCTGCACCGGCAGAAGTTTTAGAAACTACAGGAGTAATTCCGCAGCAATGTCTTTGAGGTATTATAATACCGTGCGCCCCGGAGCACTCAGCAGTTCTGATTATAGCGCCAAGATTATGAGGATCTTCAATACAATCGGCGATTATGAGGAAAGGGCTTTCACCCTTTTCTTGAGCAAAATCTAAAATTTCCTGAACAGTTGAATATTTAACAGAGCTTAAAATTGCAGCACAACCCTGATGATTTTTACTGTCTGTGAGGTCATCTAATTTCTTTCTGTCAACTCTTTTTATCAAAACAGAATGTTCTTTTGCGATATTGATAAGCTTGTTGATATTTTTATTGTTAGCGGAGTTTGAGAGCAATATTTTTTCAAAATGCTTATCGGAGTTAAGAGCCTCGATAACAGGGTTTATCCCCATTATTATATTTTCGTATGATTTAACAGAAATTTTTTTATACATACAATCTCCAGTCTGCTGCCCCAGATAAAAAGCAGCTGTCATATATCATATAACAGAATAGATTAAGTAATACGGTTTAAGATTTTTTGGTTTAATCAAAGGGTATGTTCAAGTGCTAATATCAGATATAAATAAGCGCACAAAAATACCCCAGTATAATAGATCAAATTTAACTATACCATAAATTGTCACACTTTGCAACAATTTTGTAATTT
>JAUMXZ010000109.1 GCA_030528905.1 Clostridia bacterium
TGTTAATATGATGTGGGAGAACAAACCAATCGTCGCTATTGGTGATCCTATTGCTACAATCGAAAACGGACTGATTCTCCAAAAAGATAATTATGACCAGCAGCTACTGGATAACTTAAATGAATTTATTTCAAAATCTAAGCAAGACGGCACCCTCGATTCGTTATCAAATCACTGGTTTTCAGACACTGAACCAACTAAACATCCGGATTATAATACACTTACAGGTGAAAACGGTATCATAAAAGTTGCTGTGACAAATTCTATGAAACCTATGGCTTATAGAAAAGGAGACCTCTTTACCGGCTATGAAGTAGATTTCCTGACTCGATTTGCTAAGGAATACGGTTATAAACTGGATTTCCAGGGAATGGATTTCGATGCTTTAATCCCTGCGGTTGTAACCGGTAAATGTGATCTCGGTGCTGCCAGTGTTTCTATAACCCCAGAACGCAAACAAAGTGTTACATTTACCGATTCGCATTTGACTACAGAAAGTATCGCCGTTGTTTATCAGGGTATTAAACAGGATGAATCAAATACTTTTATAAATTCTATTTCAGAAAGCTTTGAAAAAACTTTCATACGCGAAAATCGTTGGAAACTAATCATCGATGGTATCATTATCACTATATTGATAAGCCTTTTGGCTATTATATTTGGTACTCTTCTCGGTTTTGGCCTTTATATGCTAAAACGCTCAAGTGTAAAACTAATCAGAATCATTGCAATAAATATAGCAAGAGTCTACTCCAGAATCATTGCCGGCACTCCTGTTGTTGTTATCCTGATGCTCCTTTTCTATGTGGTATTCAGTAGTTTTAGTGAAATCAGCGGTGTGTTTGTGGCAGTAATATGCTTCTCTTTGACTTTCGGCGCTTTTGTTTATGATCATATGACAGTATCTGTAAACAGTGTCGATAAAGGACAAATTGAAGCTGCTTATGCCCTTGGATATACAAAAAATAAAACCTTTTTCAAAATTATCTTCCCTCAGTCAATGTCTGTTTTCTTACCTTCCTACTGCGCTCAGGCAGTAGAACTTATCAAAGCTACCTCTGTTGTCGGTTATATCGCTGTAAATGACCTGACTAAAATGGGTGACATTATCAGAAGTAATACATATGAGGCGTTTTTCCCTTTAATCTCTACAGCTGTAATCTATTTTCTTTTAACCTGGGCTCTTTCTTCACTGTTAGGCCTTGTAAAAAAACACTTTGAACCAAAACGTCGAACTATTAAAAAGATTCTGAAGGGAGTGAAAAACATATGATCCGAATTGAACATCTGAGAAAAGAATATCCTGCATCAACTCCTTTAAAAGATGTATCTGTTACAATCAACAAGGGAGATGTTATTTCAGTAATAGGACCCTCAGGCACCGGAAAATCCACTCTGATCCGCTGTATCAATATGTTGACTCAACCCACTTCCGGCAGAATTTTTATAGATGGTGAAGAAATTACGGCAAAAGGCTGTGATATAGCTCGTATCCGTCGAAAAATGGGTATGGTTTTTCAGCATTTTAATCTGTTCCCTCATATGACTGTAATCGAAAATATTATGGCAGCGCCAGTAGACTTGTTGGGCAAGTCAAGACAGGAAGCTTATGATAAAGGTATGGAACTTTTACATACAATCGGTTTGGCTGAGAAAGCGCTGAGTTATCCGGAAGATATGTCAGGCGGCCAAAAGCAAAGAGTTGCTATTGCCCGGGCACTTGCTATGGAACCTAGTATCATTTTATTTGACGAACCTACTTCCGCCCTTGATCCTGCTATGGTTGGTGAGGTTCAAACTGTTATTCGTGATCTTGCAAAACGTGGAATTACTATGATTATTGTAACCCACGAGATGAATTTTGCGCTTGAGATCTGTAATCGCGTATTTTATATGGATCAAGGCGGCATTTATGAAGATGGTCCTCCTGAGCAGATTTTTGAGAATCCGAAAAAAGAACGAACAAGACAGTTTGTCCGTCGCTTGAAAGTCCTTGAATACTGCATTAAATCTAAAAACTTTGACTTCATCGGCTTTAATTCGCAAATTGAGGAGTTCGGACGAAAACACTCAATATCCCAGCGCACAATATACAATATTCAATCATATTTTGAGGAAATGTGTGTTCAGATCATATTACCAAAAATGCAGGAACAATTTGAAATTATGGTAACTATTGAGTATTCAAAAGATAGTGATAACACAGCTGTCTCAATTTGCTACAGTGGCGAATCTTTCGACCCTATGACATCTGATAATACACTCTCCTTATTGATTGTTAATAAAACTGCATCAGAAATAATATATAACAACCTCAAAGATGAAAATCTGCCAAATAAAGTGTATGCAAAGATTAAATAATACAATATATCTCTTTTAATTCTCGTAAATTACTTTGGCTGAACATTTAAAAATGACTATAAACCTAATGCTCCACTTCTTGATGTCGTGGAGCATTCTTTATTAGCAAATAAAAATATCAGATTCTGCAAATTTATTATAGCTTATTGACAAATTTGTAAATACCTACTATGATCTATACTGTGTTTTTTATAACTTAAAATAATCAAAAGGAGAATACTATATATGAAGTTTGCTGTCAGATACTATACCCGTTTAGGTAATACGCAAAAACTTGCAAATGCTATTGCTAAGGCTATTTCAGTAGAATGTAATGATATTTCCTTGCCTCTTAATGAAAAAATTGATGTCCTGTTCTTAGGATGTTCATATTATGTTTCCGATATTGACGAAAATGTCAAAAAGTTTATA
>JAUMXZ010000038.1 GCA_030528905.1 Clostridia bacterium
TCTCAGGCAATCTATCAAACTTATCACTCATTTCATCGTAAACTGATTGATACATTGCTAAAAAACGATTGAAGAAACTGTCCGGCGGTGAATTCCTTTGATATATCTCCGGAAGATATTCCAATAAAGAATCCATTGGAAAATCAAGCCTTAGACTCTCTATATATAAATCTTCATCTTTATAGTTAAGCGCTTCTATTGCTATCCACAAATATCTTCCCTTTAATGATAACAGCGGAACATCATAACAATTATCATAACGTATTGTCGATGAAAATTTGTTAAGTAAACGTACCCTTTCACTCAACGGGATACTTTCGTCTTTTAAATAATCATCTATGAGTATCGTTTTATCACTGTCTGCTGTAATATGTATATCTGATGATAAACTGTCACTTGCATACAAACTCACCCTCATTACCGCATTCTCCGGTAATTTTGATTTTATTCTCAGCCTATGCCATATTGTTCCAATTTCTCCGGAATCAAATGAGTAGGAGATGAAATTTCCACATTTACCATCTTTATTTTGCAAACACATATTATCATTTTCAAAATAAAAATTATCAACTATTCCAAAATTAAGCCAATCTGTTTCTCGATTTATTACATAGCTTTTATTCGACAAAGCCACTAATTACACCTCCTCTGTTACACATTTACATCTTTTGCATAATTTAAATTTATGCTGTCAAGATAATAAAATCCGTTCGGTTTTACTATTATATCTCCAGAATGAGTAACATTTTCATACTCGCCTTTAGGTGTTATTTTCAGATTCTTTATGTAAACAATATTTTCAAGTCTTTCAAGCCTGCTGAATAAATCTCCAAATCTTAATGGCTTTCCGAGATCTCTATTCAGATATCTGACAAAATTATCTATCTCTTCCTTGATATACCTATCACATTTGTCTTCATATGAATTGATTACAAAATCTCCTGTAATCTGTATGCCTACATATGTAGCTCCCACAACATCTATGTGCGTGTTGATTAGCCTGTATTTCTCAAGATTTCTTTTTAAATTCTCTTTGTACTTCTCAAAGTATCTCTCGTAATTTCTTTTCTCTCCGTGATGTATTGCTATTGTAACAAAATTATATTCGCTGTTTAATTTCTCTGAAAAACTACCCGGCAAAATCTTAATATTCTCAATTATTATTCCCGGTGTATTCATTATTATTGTGCGATAGTCATTATATGTGACTGCTCTGTTGATTTGATGAAACAGCTTTACAGGTAAATCTAAAAGCTCTATAAAGCTCTGATTATCTTTGCCTCCCACTGCCGGAACTATATGTTCTATTGATGCATTCTTCAAAACCCCGTTTGATGTTACAACAGAATCGATTATATTGCTCTTGATATTTGACTTCTTTCCTCTTGTATAAGACAAATTTATGAGCCTTATTCCATCTTCCAATCTATCCGGTATTTTTGCGTGCTCATTGTCTCCAAAAGCCATTCTGTCCATTTCCCAGTCAAGCATATAACTTCTGTCATATTTTGTACATTCAAAAAAGCCTTCCACTTTCTTCCATACATCAAAAGATCTTGATGACTTCTCACACTTTTCTACCATTATCTCAAAGTCGTCGTAGTAGATATCTTTACAATCTAACTCTAATTTTTGGTTCGCTGTTCCATTCGAAGTGCCGAGGTTTGTCGTTTGATACGGCAATCTTTTCTCTATATATGAAACAATCATTAAAGCATCATCATCTTCACTCAAACCTGAGATCATATCTTTCATATCATCTATTTGAAACTTGACATAGCCTTCACTTTCATTCTTGTTCCATACATAATCCTTTACTTCTATCCACGAACCCTCTTTATTGTTAACATATATTTTATGCGAACCATAAATTGCAAGATTCGTTCTTATTGTAACTGATTTATCTTCTATGTCTCTTTTCTTTACTATGACATTTTCACAAACAGTATCTTTTTGTGCTACAGATATAATATTGGTTTTTATTCCGGATAACAATGGCATATGATCATAATAGTTTTCACACAATGTAACGCGAATCTTATACATACCATCCTGTGCTGCCATTTCTCCGCTCATCTTAAATGATATCACATTTGAAAACAAGAAACAATGTGTTCTATCGTTTACTTCTTCAATTTCATACCAATCTTCAATGCCATCTTTTATTCCGTAATATTCCCATTTAAGCTTTGCAAGTTCCGCAAAGTCATCGCCTGGTTTTACCGGATTTCTCTTTTTACTCCACTTGGATGTTACATCAAAGTAGATATTAGTCCAAATATTTGACTCCACTGCCTTATCAAAGTATAGGGTCATTGCACGACTTCGATCTTTATTCTCTGTAAACTTACTGCCGAAGATAGCACAGGCTCTGTTTATATTGAGTTCTGTTGGCTCCTTCGTAACTGATTCTTCAGGATTGTCAAAATCCAATTTTAGCAGCCTTGATGCGAAAACAGTCTCTGCCTGTTCACTTTCAAAAACCATATCTCCTGCTAACCATTTTGTTCCCTTCGGTATAATTATGTCGCGTTCTAAATTATCTATTTTCAGCAAAGTTCTGGATGGCTTGTTTTGATCTGTTGATATATTTAACAGCTTGAAAAATTGTAATAGTGTATCCTTTGTGATATCATTCATTCGCTTGAGTTGTACAACTTTAAGCCACGAAAATAACTCTATCAGCGTAATACCCGGGTCGTAAAGCTGATGGTTGTTCCAAACTGTATCCATCGTCTTTACTTGCCTTACTGCTAAGTTAAACACATCTTCAAAACTTTTATCTTCAAAAGTATCCAGTTTCAGCACAATATCACCTCCCTAATTAAAAACTGTACTCGTTATCTATAACTACATTTACATCAAGTTTTCCGCATATCGGTACTACAAATGGATTGTTTGCCAGCTTTATAAAGTCTATATCCTTTTTACCGTGACTTGTTACTACTCTTGCAAACATATCTGCTCTTTTTAGCCACTTTATTTCTTTTATCGTTTTTACTATGCTATGAATCTGCTCTTTGTTAGGAATAGTTCCTATCTCCCAGCCTTTGTGATTGAAGTTTCCTGTTATTGGATTTAAAAAGTCACTCAATAAATCGGTTATCTTCACATCTACATCATTACAGCTGTCATAATCGTAGACAACAACATCCAGGTCTATATCTATTTCAACATAAGATGCCTCAAATATATTCATCTTATCTTTTGCTGATATCGTTAATGGTGCTCTTTGTCTTACAAATTCTTCTATACCTCTTTTTAAAAGTGAAAATTTCTCATACCCCTGCATATACTGCTTTGGCAACACTACAACTGATATCTTTCCGTAATCCGGCTCACATCTGCTGTTTATATGCGGGATACATTTTACTCTGTAGATGTTTCGATTATATGCACTTATCAAATATTTGAAATCATCGGCTGATACCACTCGATTCATACTTAATAAATCAAGCGATATTCTATCTGCTGCCTGATAGTTTTCTTCTTCATCTATTCCTCCGATTAGAGGTTTTAAATTTGTTATCCTGTTTAAATATGCTGTTGAATCTGAAAAACCTGATATGTGTCCCTCAGGTACATTTCCTTTTTCTCCTTGAGAAATAGAATACCTTACTATTATTGACTCTTTTTCTTGTGATGGCGGAATCTTTCCGTTTTCTCCGTCTCCGAAATGAATCATTCCGGCATTTCGATCTATTTCAAATACTCTGTCATACTTGCCGGCTAATACCATTGAAGGTATCTCTTTCCATTCCACCCACAAACTTGTGATCTTTCCGTCTCTGTTCCTTTCAATGCGAATACTGTCATTATCCTCATTGTAGATGAATTCTCTTTCCTTATTCGTCGGCAGCGAGTTTATCTCATTTACCCAAACTCTTGCATTTATAACATTCTTTTTGCTTAGCTGACATACCTTGTTCTTTTCAAAGTCTTTGGTAAAGAATTTTTCAGGAAGCATTGTCTCTTGCTGATTTATTACAACTGTATTAGGATAAATACCGTTTATTACCGGATAATCTCTCTTATTCCTGATACCTCTGTATTTCTCATCTACATTGACAGCTCTGATAAAATATCCTTCCTTGCCAAACAGACTTGTCTGACAAAAATCAGACTTGCCCATATATGTCACTATTCCACTGTGTTTGAATCCTTCTGTATAATCTATTACCTGTAACGGTTGCCAGGCTTCTCTTCCTTTTTCATCTTTTGCGTAATACTCCCATTGTATTTTTGGGAACGACTCACACAATGTATCATCAATATCAAATAAAATCTTAAACGGTCCTTTTGATATCGGATTTGAAATGTTAAAGTATATTATCGGCTTCATATCAAGCTCATTACTCATAACAAGCTTTCTGCCATCTTCTGTTAAGTCTATTCTTTGAGTTTCTAAATTCGACTCTGTTTGAATATTCTCTAATTCTACCATATCATCATAACTATAATCTATTGTTAAATTATGAATATATGGTGATATATATTTTTGGAATGAATTAAACGGGTTCTTTAATTTAGTTATTCTTGCTCTGATAAAATAGTTCTCTGATGGACCTACACTCTTCGGTGCAAAATCATCCGGACACTTGAATTCTAATTTCTTGTGAATAATATCTTTATCTGTAAATACAAAGAAATCTTCATTTTCTGTCTTTTGATATAACTTTGCCCATCCAAGTCCATTCCAATATTCCCAGTTAACTTTTAAGATGCTTGCACTTACTTGTGGCGGATCTTCAAAATCACTTCTGTTCATTATGTTCTTATAATGAATCTTCTTGACATATGCTCCATCAGTCGTTTCTACATCTATAAACTGCATCTCTACATTTATTGAAATATTAGCGCCTTTTTTTGTGAATGCCTCTTCTGATGCAATACAAAAATCCGTATATGAACTGAGCTCTTCTCCAAATGGGAAAAAATCTGCTTTGGCAAGTTCAGCTGAATTGCACAATGTTATATCAGATAATATTCCTTCTGCTTTTGTTGATAATTTAACATCTGTAAGTCTTACTCCCTGACTTGGCAGCTTCAAAATAGAACATTTTATGTATCTGTCGCTTTTTCCGTTAAATTCACTAAACTCTGCATTACCGCTGAATTTTAATATTATCTTATCTTCTTCCAATGCTACATCTTCTATTTTGTTCCATTTATCGCCAGCATAATACTGCCAGCTTACATTATTTTTATTTGAGAAAAATTTAGCCAAGAATTTCTCGTTTTCAAGAGATTTACTATCCACTAACTTCATCTCAAGCGTTGTAAAATCTTTTGCTATCAGCAGTGAAGATTCTGATATATATATATCGTGCTTTTGTAAGTTCTCTCCGTACTCAAAGAACATTTTAAAAGGTTTTGTCACATTTTCTTCTCTTTCTTCGTTCTCATAGAGTCTATGGATGAAATCTTTATCTCCATCTGCATATATTATATCATTTATCTTTACATCTATAGCATACATCGATTCTGCTACTTCAAAATTTACCTTGCCTGCACTGGTTTTGTTGCAAAAAAGCGAGGTGCCTTTTCTTATGTAACTGCCACTGCCTCCGGAAAGTGTTGTTACTGTTGCCATTCCGGTCGATGACATAGCCGGTATTTTCTTTGCTCCCAATAAGTTTAAAAAATATAAGTAGTAATTGCTCGGTATGCGATTCATACATCTTGCTGTATCATCAAACATATCTTCCATTACTTTTGAAAATATTACGCCAAAATCAGGATCTTCTTCATCATATACCCATTCTGGTACATAAAATTTTGATAAATCTTTTATCTTTTCCTGAAAGTCAACCTTATTTAGTATTGGTGTATCCAACTAAACTCCTCCTTTCTTTAAATATATTTTCTATACATCCTCATTCTGATCCATTATCTTTGAGAATCCTTGTAATTCAGGTGATATAGTTGTCATATACTCTATATCTACTTTAACTAAAGAATTATTTTTCGGACTCGATTTAGCTTTAACATTCAAAAATGCAAGGTTATCTTCCCATGTATTTATTGAACGTCCTACTTCGTCAGATATCTCACTTACAAAATTTCCGTCTATTGTTTCAAAAACAAATCTGTTCATATCTGTTCCAAATGAGGGCCTTACTTTCCTTTCCCCTCTTTGAGTCTCTAATATAATCTTTATTCCCTGCTTGATATTCTCATTGTCTTCTACTGTTTTTATCTTGCCTGTGGTTTTATCTATTTCTACCGGAAAACTCCAACCTGTCAAACTCGCCATATAAACTACCTCCCCTTATACTTCTGCTAGTTTATTTTTACCGTTGCGCCCTTTATTGTCATATCAGCACTTGCTTGGACTTTTGTAGAACTTGCTTCGATAGATGTTGAACTAGAGGCTTTTAAGTCTAATGTGCTTTGTGCTTCTACATTGATCTTCGCATCACTTTTTAATTCTATTCCCGAATCTGCGCTTATTACTATCGTTTTTCCTCCGACTTTAAGCGTTATTTCTTTTTCTACCTCTATTACACATTTGCCTTCTCCGTCTTTAGATGTGTCCAATGATATAGTATTTTTACCGTCTCTATCACTCAAAAATACACCTTTTTTATCTTTAGATGTCAATATTTTAAATGAATGTGAACCTTTGCTGTCTTCTTGTGATACGCCACACGATGTCAGCTTTATTCCCGGCTCATATCCTTCTGTTTCTTCCATACCATTACTGTCTACGATCTCTATTGCATTTCCGGTTTGCGTTTTTACTGCATTTATCCAATTCTTCTGATCGTTAGGTGCTATATTATACGGCGGCAAATTCTTATCATTGTTATAAAGACTGCCTATAATAATTGGTCTTGCAAAATCTCCGTCTAAAAATGCTACCAACACCTCATCATAAAGCTGTGGCCAACAACATACTCCATATTGACTCCCTGCAACCGGTGTCATCGCTCTCATAAATCCAGATTCAGTATCCTGTAGCCAACCTGCAAGATATCTTACCTTAAAGACAGATACTTTATCTTCATCTTCCTCTTTCTTTATCTCGATAACCATAGCGGTTGTTACTGAATAAAATGGATTAAATCCTGCTCCGCCAGTATTTCCTAACATATTATAACACACTCCCTCTAAATTCACATATTGTTTTATATGAAGAATCTACATCTATCTCGTGTCTTACTTTGGTAATCAAATATGTGTAATCGTAGTCCTTACCAAATCCTTTGAATGTTACTCTTTTACCCGGCTGCAATAACGGAAATCCTTTATTCGTAGTAAACTCGCCCTTAACAAAATTTCTTGCTATCTTTTCAAGCTCTATTTTTGCTCTTGATATGGCCTTCTCTTTTGTGTTTGCACTGTGATCTATAACTGTTAATGTTAAATCCATCAGCCTTTTAGGTTCATTTGTATCCTCAATGTTTTTACTTGCCTCATCTAAATATGTTAATAATGTGTTCTTCTCACCCTTGTGTTCAAATTCCCCTATTACAGACATACAGTTTCCAGACTTTGTGTCCTCTCCGCCGCCAAGATTCTGAATGTCGTCATAAGTTGCTATTCCTACTATGTACGGCGGTTCTTTTGATGGATCTTTTCCTTCGCCTATCTTTCCTATAGACGGTGTGCCTATAACTTTGACTCGTGAAACCTGTTTGTACCAATCAACAGACCTTGAAAACGATTCTATCGAATCCGGTGTGATTTCTATTACCTCTGTGTCTTTTCCTTTTGATGTAATGCCTTCTCCATAGGAGAAAATTTTATCATCTGCAGGTAATATACTATCCTTTATGGTCGGATACCTGTTAAGTATTATGTTGCCATTTACCACAAAGAAAAGATATCCATATTTCTCGGCTATTTTACACGCTAATACATAGTCACTGGAAAGTTCAAAAGCTAAGTTTGTTGTTTTGTCCATATCTTTGCTTTCCAACTCCTGCCTGTAATCTGTGGAGCTGTAACTTGCCACGGATTTATCTATTAGCTTTCCGCCGCTTCCTTGTATTATGTTGCTGTAAGCTGATACTATTGTCTGCAGCGCATCTAACTCGTGATTTGCCTGCAATAAATTAAAGTTCTTTACTGTGCAATTATGCATCATTAGCTCTTTAATATCCATACACTCTACTCTTAGTGTTATTTTATTGTTCTCCAGGTGAAACTCTGTTCTTGTTATGTACCCTACAAAAACAGTGACATAAACTGCTGAACGAGACTTTAACATATTTCTTGAACTGGTTTCGGGCGGCGCTATTCCCTGTATATATCCAAGCTGCAATTTTACCTCTCGCCCTATCTTAAACCTGTCAAAAATTGATACCGGCTTATCTCCTTCTTGATGCTTTGCCTGCTCAGATAAATCTTCATATACACCTACTTCTTTTCCTTCTCCAACCGCCGGTTTGAACATCAAAAAACCACTGGTTACATCAAACATACAGTAGCTTGCACCCATATCAACCGATGATTCATACACAACATTATCTATATATGTGGAACGCCAATCGCCATCTAGTTCTTCATTATCTATCAATACATTTACAGCCGGATATTTATAATCGAAAAACAGTGCGTGATAATCTTCCATTCTCTTACCTTGTTCGGGCATATAAACTCTCCCTTCCTTATTCTATACTGCCGCATTAACCGTAGAATCTATTACTCACCTGCAATAGCATCTGCCATTTTTTCAATTCCTTTGCCAAGTGTTGCAGATGCTGTCTTTTCTGCTAAATTCTTGCCTCCGGATTTTATGTAATCTCTGATTTCTTCTCGTGTTTTTATTGCATTCTGAACTCTGGGATAAAGATACTCTTCATACATCTCGTCAATCCATGCAGCCTCTTTATATTCCTCATTTATAACATTTATATTCAATGTATCATTATTGACTTCTCTGAATAATTCTATTGAAATATTTGTTTGCGCTCTTAATGGTGATCCTGCCCTTGTAAACATTGAAAATGTCGTACTAAAATTGCGAATAACTCCGTAAAATCTCATCGGGCCCCACAAAAACAATACTTTTCCTCTGTTCAAGTATGCATCCTCTAATCTTCGGTATGTGGACTGTTTATAGAATAAATTGCATTTCTCCAGCTTCGACATGTATTTATCGCCTTTTAAATTAGAAAATATTTCATTCCCTAAACCTGTTAACTTATCTTTTGCTGTGGCCAAAAAACCTTTTTCGCGCACATCCTTAACCACACCCATAACTGAATCTTTTACAAGACGTGCCGGTGTCAGCACATCTTCTGAGAAAATTGTTGATAATGCAGCCATCGTGCCTGATAAAGATGACTTCCCTGCTTTTGAAGCAGCGTTCCACGACTTGAAAAATCTGCCAACATAACTGCTCTCAAGTCTGCTTTCCTCTTCTTCTTCATCATCCCCGGATAAAATCTTATCCCACTTGGAAACTCCATCAAATATCAGTGACATACTAACAGTAGTGGTTGTATCAAACGGATATTTTTTGGCAGTATAACATTTATCAAAGTCCGGGTCACGACCTGATGCTACTGACTTGCTCGGCGGTTCTGTTCCGTTTACTTTTCTGCCCTTACCTGTGCTCATCTTTATTGTGGAAGGATTAAAGTCTACATATAATACTCCTGAATTTCTTGCATCTTCGTCATCATTTTTATCCTTACCATTGCCTGCGGTGCTATTTGCTAACTTTTGGGCCGTTTCTAATCCTTCTTTTATAACTTCATCTTGTTCTTTTTTTTCGTTCTCACTATTGTCACTAATGACAAAACACGCTTTTCTTACCATTTTATCAGGATCTGCCTGCTCGTAAAAACTTATAATCGGCATCATATTGAAACACTCTCCTAACTTATCCGCTTCATCAAAATACCCTGTATAACCTAACTTACTTTTAATTTATACATTCTACTTTTTAGAGCCTCCGCCTCCAAATTTTTCTCTAAATAATGATGTGATACCACTATAACTTTCTACGAATGACTCATTATCTCTTAGCCATGTTTGAGCAGATTGTCCGCCGCCGCCTGCTGCTAGTGTTATATCAATTTTAGCTCTTAGCGGTGCTCCTGATTTAGAGAAGAAATCAAAATCTACATTCAAACTGGCTATTGATGCCGGTCCAAATACTCTTGGTCCCCAAACAAATTGTACTATATAATCATTTTGTGCCGCAGTTTGTAACTTCACCAGTGGACTGTTTCTGTCCATTAATTGGGCAGCTTGTATGGTTTCTGAAAATTTATAACTTTCTGCAGCTTCTTTTATTCGTTCCTGTCTTGATTTTAGCTCATCTTCACCTTTTTTTTGAGTTTCACTGGATATCTGAATATCAGCATCATCTATCCCCATGCTCTTTGCTAACTCTTTTAGTCTTTTCTGTTCTTGTTCTTCAATTTGCTTATCTCGAACTTCATTTGTTATAAACTGTCCAAAAACAGCCTTGTTTGCGACCTTCTCGCTTAAATCCCCAAACTTTTTATTTATTATTTCGTCTATATTAAGACTTTCTAATGCTATTGATGTCGTATTTAAACTCTTATATGCATCTTCCAATCCATAGTATACATCTGTCACATCCATATAAGCTGTAAACGAGAGCGCACCTGTAACGCTACCCTTTACATATTCCTGAGTAGACTCGTCTACCTGTATTAACTGACCCTCGGATTTTTTCGAATCTTTTGTTTCTTCATCTATCTTAGGGGTTGGGAATGTTATCGGCATATTAAGATTTAAATTCAGACTCGATGGCTCTATATCAAATGTTACTGCACCGATATCCTTTGCTTCTACCGACCTCTTTTTGCTGTTTCCTATGACCATTGTTTTGTATAATCCCAAAGTTGCTTTATTTCTGCCGGCTTTATCTATAAAACTATATAACTCATAAAGTGCTCCCATTTTCTTCCTCCCTAAATAAGTGCTATAATCCAAAACGTCTTCTTTGTCTTTCTAATGTTTTCTCCACATTTTGAACTATTTCTTTTGATATCTTCTCAATATTGATAGATCTGAAATATGTTTCTGCTATCTGATTAGCCCTTGTCTCTATCATCATATTTATCTGATCTTCTGTTAGTATCTTTTTCTCAAGTTCTTCTCTTTGTCTTTTTTCTTCCTGCTCTTTTTGCCTGGCTTGCTCTTTTTGTGCAGCAACTTCCTGTTCTTCTTTTTCTTGTTTTTTGACGTCTTCTTCAGGTTCTGCTATCTTTTGCACTACCGGCTCTCTATAGACCATATTAGTCGACACAATTCTTCTGTCGGATCGGCTATTCTGTGATACGCCATCTTGATATACCAAACGGTCTTCAGGGACTTGTTCTGTTTCTGTTTGATTCTCAAGATTTACCATTCTAATATTTGATAAGTCTGCACTAACTGCATTTGTGGTGTTATTTACCAATCCTTTGGTTATGTTTAATATTCTGTTTTGTGTGACTGTATCAATATTTTCTATGTTTTTCCTTGTCAGAAATTTAAGATCCCGTTTTACATTTATATTCCTGTCGGTAACATTATCGGTTTCCACTAAATTAAAGAGCTTTGAAGACTGTGTCTTTTTTATTAAACTATCACTTAGCTTATTTATTATATTCTCTTGATTTATATCCTCATTATAAAGATACTGAAGATTCAGATTTTGTTTTTGTATTTCGGTGCTTACTTTGTCTATATCAGTTTTTTCCAAAACAGTCTGTTTGCTTTTAAGATGATTTACAAGCTGTTTGTTGTTTACTAATTTCTTTATATCAGGCTTTAATAAATTTATCTTTTTATTGCTGACTATCTTATTTAGTATATTATTGTTTTCCCTGATTGTTTTCTCAAGCACCTCAACGGTGTTATGTGCTAAATCTTCCTGATTTATTGTTTCTGTTTCGTCCTGTAAAACGATATTCTTCCTGTTTACAAGATCTACTCCCTTAACACGAAGCTCTTCTGCATTGGTTTTTAT
>JAUMXZ010000039.1:0-8657 GCA_030528905.1 Clostridia bacterium
ATATATGGCATCTTAGTTTTCTTTGCTTCAGGATCACTAATTTTTGCATTTTCTATTTCTACATGGTGATAATCTCCGTCCCATTTGTCAGAGATATGTCCGTCAAAAGTTACAGTTATTGCGCTGTCAGGGTGTTTTTGAAGCCATACGCTTCCGCCCGGCAACCAGAAATCAGGAAGCTCTGTTTGCCAGCCGTCTACTAACTTTTGCTTGAATATGCCGTATTCATATCTTAATGAATAACCCATTGCAGGATATTGCTGAGTTGCTAAACCGTCGAGGAAACAGGCTGCAAGTCTTCCAAGACCTCCGTTTCCCAATCCTGCGTCAGGCTCCTGACTATAGATAGCATCCAACTTTATGTTTAAGCTTGATAATGCTGATTCTACTGCACCTTCAAGACCTAAGTTATATAGATTGTTCTTTAATGAACGGCCCATTAAAAATTCCATACAAAGATAATATACTTGTTTTTTATTCTGTTTCTTTGTTTTGTCTACAAACTCTTTTCTGCCTTTGCTCATTAAATCGCGAACGATCAATGCAACTGCTTTATAATAGTGTTCGTCTGTTGCCTCCTCCGGACTTAGTCCGAAATTGTGAGAAAGCTTTGATACTATTAACTCTCTCATCTCGCTTGGTGAAAGATTATATTTCATAAAATTAACCTCCAAATATTTATTTATAAAAATTATTTTTTTATTCACTATAGTTCTTCTCTGACAGCCTATTCTATCAGAAAAGCATAAAGCGCTCAATTAGCATTTTACCATATTATTTGCCAAATGTCATTAAGTTTCATCTATTATTTTAATATATTTTTTGCATTTTTTGTATATTAAGCACTATTTATTACTCAATGTATATAAAATTTTCCCCGCTCTTAACTCTTAATCTGCTGTTTCTCTTTTCTTTCTCAAAAGTGAGCCCGTTGGAAAAACCTTCTCAGACTTGATGTAAACTGTTTGTGCTGCTTTGTTTGCTCTTTGTGTTTTGTTATGATCCTTATCAAAAAGCTCCTCTACTTTAAGCTCATAGGCTCTGCCGTCTAAAGATAAAACATCTAAAACATCACCTTCATTAAAGCAATTTCTCTGCAGCACCTCAATTTGTCCTTGTTTGCAATCCTGCACTATTCCCACTACATCATATTTTCTTATGTAGCCTCCGTTTGTTATCACCTGGCCCGGCTCATAGCCAAAATAGAAACCCTTGCTGTATTCCCTATGACTTATCTTGTCTACCTCATCAAGTATCCACTTTGACAGCTTATAATCAGCCTTGCACTGCTCTTTCAGATATTCATTTAAGGCCTGCTTATACGCATTGGTTACAACTGCTACATAATATGCCGATTTTGCTCTGCCTTCTATTTTGAAGCTGCTTATTCCTGCCTCTGTTAATTCCTTTATATGCTCTATCATACACATATCTCTTGAATTAAAAATATATGTGCCTTCCTTTGTCTGTTCAACAGGAAAATATATACCGGGTCTTGTTTCCTCGTTTAAATAGTATTTCCATCTGCAGGGCTGTGAGCAATCTCCCCTGTTTGCATCACGGTTAGTCAGGTAATTTGACAGCAAACATCTTCCTGAAAATGACATACACATCGCTCCGTGCACAAAGGTTTCAAGCTCCAGACTGCTGTTTGTTTTCTGTCTTATTTCTGCGATTTCCTCTAATGTCAGCTCTCTTGCAAGCACGACTCTTTTGGCTCCCATATCATAAAACGCTCTTGCCGTTTCATAATTTACTATTCCTGCTTGCGTTGAGATATGAATATCTACACTTGGTGCGTTTCTTTTTATTATATTCATTACCCCTATATCCGCAACTATAAACGCATCTGCTTTGAAGCTTTCTGCCTTCTTTACAAACTCTTTGAGTTCTTCTATTTCATTGTTCCTGACTAATGTGTTACAGGTAATATAAACTTTTATTCCCTTGCTATGTGCTATGTCTATTGCCTTTTTTAATTCCTCATCTGAAAAATTACCCGGCGAGCTTCTCATTCCAAAGCTTTTCCCCGCAAGATATACTGCATCACAGCCAAAGCTTACCGCAGCTAAAAATCTCTCCATATCTCCGGCCGGAGATAATATTTCCGGTCTTTTATTATTCAACTCTTATCCCCGCCTTGATCTGATTGTTTATATGTTGACTTTCTGTGGTCGCATAGTATGGATTACCTTCTGCATCGTGACAAAAATACATATAATATGATTTGCCGTGATTTATTACCGCATTTATTGCCTGCATTCCGGGGTTCCTTATCGGACCTACCGGCAGCCCCTGATTTTTATATGTATTATAGGTGCTTTCAAAGCCTTGCGGTAATTCTTCCGGACTTCTATACGGATAATACATTGTCGGGTCTGAGTTTAAATATAAAAATCCACTGTCAACAGTTGAACTTAATCTGTTCTCAAACACTGAAGCTATTACTCTCATATCTTCTTCATCTGAGGCTTCGCTTTGTACCATAGATGCTAAGGTCATCAGCTCCACTAAACTAAGACCCTTTTTATCCTGTGCTATCTGCTGCAGACTGATTTTCTCTTCGTAACCGTCTACGCTGTGTGGTTCTATTATTTTATCTTCAAAGTTGTCAAGCATTTTCCTGATTACTTTGCTTGGGTCTGTATCCTGATAGAATTTATATGTATCCGGGTACAAATACCCCTCCAACTTATAATAGCACTGATCTAAGTTTTCAATCTCCTGCAAAAATGGATAATCTTCATAAAATTCCGTACTGTTGCATTTCTCTAAAAATGCCGCTTTGGTGCATACATTATTATCCTCTAAAATCTGACCGTATTCTATTACAGTAAGGCCTTCTGCAAAAGTTACATTCATTATATCCAAACGGTTGCTTTGAGTGTTTATATAGGAAATTATTTCCTCATACTCAAGATTTTTCTTTATCTCGTAATCGCCTTTTGTAAACCTCATAGACCTTTTAAAAACCGATGTGTACAAGTCAAACCATTTCGCAGACTCGATTACTCCGCCCTGTTCTAAAATTTGGGCAACCTGTTCTTTTGTCGGGTTGCTCGGAAATGATATCGATACCACTTCTTCTTGCTGTCTGTTCATCGCTATCATATCTCTTACACCGTTCATAAAAAACTGTGATAGCGTTACTGAAACTATCGCTACCATAAAGATCCAAAACACTCTGAAAAACCACTTGTTTTTTCTGTCAGCTTCTCTTTGTCGTTTCTTTTCTTCTTTCAGTCTCATCTTATATATCTGTTTGCTTGACTTATAATAAGATTTGCTGTCTTTGGACTTTTCTTCTTTTGTGTAACTGTTAAGCGAATTTTCATCGTGGTTATCAGCTGAGGATTTATTGTTTATCTTGTATTTTCTTTCTTTCATTTTCTTATAACTCCTTTTACAGTAGCTTACAAGTTTTATTTATATTACTTTCTGTTATAACAATATCTGTTTTTTGATCAAATTCATCACACGGCAATTTTTTTGAAAAACAATCCTGATAGCACACACCCACTTTTAACACTGAATGTTTTACTTTGGAAAAATATCTGTCATAAAAACCTTTGCCGTAGCCTAATCTTGAGCCATTTTCATCAAACGCTATACCCGGCACTATACACACATCTTGTTTTTGCATATATACAAGTTTTTTTGTTTCCGCTTTGGGTTCTTTTATTCCAAACCGACCACTGTCAAGACTTTCTATGTTATCAAACAGATAAAACTCCATATCGCAGCTTCTCTTGTCACACACCGGTGCTGCTACTTTTTTTCCTGCACTTAAAGCGTATTTTATAAAGCCTGTTATATCCGGTTCATATTTCATTGGCAGATATACAAATATTTTATTATAAAAATCTATGTTTACCGCCGCTTTAAGATTTTTAACAATGGCTTCATCTTTTGAGCCTTTATCCTTTGACTTACAAATGTTTTTCCTTATCTCTGAATATTTTTCTCTTGCAAGTGCCTTGGATTTGACAATATCTAACATTGCATTGCAGCCTTTATGCTATCGGCTGTTTTTTCTGACTTTAGCTTGGATACTATAGAAAAAGCAAAATCAAATGTACAACCCGGTCCCTTGCCTGTTATAAATATTCCATCTTCACACACATTAGACTCTGATACTTTTGCGTTGTAAAGATATTCTTCAAAACCCGGATAACACACTGCACATTTGCCGCTTAGCAGCCCCATTTTACCTATTACTGACGGCGCTGCACATATAGCGCATATATATTTATTGTTATCATAACAATATTTTACCGCATTCTTTACTGTGTCGCTTTCATCAAGGTTCTCAGTCCCTAAACCGCCGCCCGGCAAGATAACTGCCTGTATTTCTTCATCTAAAACGACATCTTTTTCTAAAATATCTGCATTTACCAATACTTTGTGAGCCGATAAAATCTCTTTTCCGCCTATGCCTACTGTCTTGACTAAAATACCTGCTCTTCTTAAAATATCCACAGTGGCCAATGCTTCTATGTCTTCAAAACCATCTGCTAAAAATAAATATACCATTTTCTTTTCTCCTTACTGCAAAATATTCATTACCATATTGTAAACATCACAGCCTATATCTTCTATGCTTCTGAGCTTATCCTCTTTGCTAAGACAGTTGACCTTTGCCCACGAAAATTTATCACATAGATAAAATGCTGTTTGGGTACAGGCGTTAAGAAACTTCATATCCTTTTCGTGAATATCTTTTTTTCCGCTGTCTTTTTTATACCTTTGCTCCATAAGCTTTTGAGAAATATTAAGCGGAATATATAAAAAGATTGTAGCTGTTGGTCTTGGCAGCCTTAATTTTTCGTACTCAAAATCATATAGCCATTTTAAATACTGTTCCCATTCAGACTTATCTGATTTTGCCATTTGATATATTGCGTTTGAATCGGTATATCTGTCGCAAACCAGCACATCATAATCGTTTATAAACGATTTAATATCCTTCTTGAAGGTAATATATCTGTCCATTGAGAAAAAGCTTGATGCCGCATATAAATTGACATCATTTGCATTCTTTGAAATTTCTCCGTTAAGATACATCTTTACAAGCGATGACGATTTGCTCTCGTAGTTTGGAAAAGATATATATTTTGCCCTTATCCCGTTTTCATTAAGCCTGTTTGTAAGCTTTGTTGCCTGAGTTTGTTTTCCGCATCCGTCAAGACCTTCTATTACTATTAAGCGAGCTGCCATTATTTTTCTCCTTGGTATAAACTCCTGAACAATTCTCTTACTTCTTCCTGTTTTTTACAACTCATTTTTCCCTCGCTGCATTTTCCAAAAACACAACTCGGTCCTGAATTTTTAAACACATTCGGTGCAACTTCTACTACCAGCTTAAACATTTGTGTTGCTAAATCTCTTATTTCCCACTGTGCTCTGTTGCAGCAGCGAAGTTTAAAGAAATTTCTAAGGCTTCGTGCGTTCATCGTACATACCATCTTGGTTTCGCACGCGTTCGGAAGTACATATCTTGCATCTTCAATCGCTTTTTTCTCTGCTTTTTTCTCTATTTCTTTTATGTCAACTTTTGGTTCTTCTTTTCTGAATTCTTCTTTATATTTTTCTTTTAATATCTTATACAGCTCTATATAACTTTCATTTGCCTTTTTCATTGAGTTAAGATATATTTCTTTTGCCTTTGGTATCTTTTCTATTTCCGGCGGAGTTATAAATTCAAAATTCTCAATCTTAACATATCTTTGGCTCTGAACGCTGAATGATGCTATTCTATGCCTTGTTATCTGTGCTAAGAGCGATCGTGATACATTTTCTATTGCAAATGTAAACGATATATGTTCTATTGGACTTTCGTGTCCGATTTGTGAAAGCATATCAACAAAACCTGCGGCCTTTTCTTCTGTCAGACCTTCATATAGGTCCTCTGCTGAGGTTTTTGAATAACACAGCTTTGCACTTGCTGCAATAACTTTTTCCGGATTAGGTGTATAAGCTATCAATTTTACTTTAGGCACAAAACATCCTCCTCATTCAAGAACTGTATGAACTTTTCATAATTTTTATTTTGATTATTCTAACATATATAACCTGTCATTTACAATAAAGGCGATTATATTGTAATTTCCTATTGTTTTTCTATTGTTTTCTTTATAAACTTATAATCTGATGATGTGTCTATTTCCGCAACATATTTTGAATCCACAAAATGTGTTTTTACTTTAATT
Source organism: Clostridia bacterium (assembly GCA_030528905.1). Lineage (GTDB taxonomy): Bacteria > Bacillota > Clostridia > Oscillospirales > Acutalibacteraceae > JAUMXZ01. The sequence continues at coordinate 6,210 of JAUMXZ010000039.1, forward strand.
TTGCCTAACAGCTTTCTTGGTATATCATCCCAATATAGCTTCGGGTTATTTAGATATTCTTCGGTTAAATGATTTTTTAATTCCTCTTTTATCAGTTTTGCATCAAGCGCAGTCCAGAATGATACTCCGAGCATTGAAGGTCTGTTTTCCACTCCTACATCTATTCTTTTCACTTCTGCGTTTTCATCTGTTATAGGTATCCATTCACCTTTATTTCCTTTATCTCTTAGCGTTGTATAATAAAGGCTTGTATCTGAATTGACAAATATGTTTTTAAAAAAGACTACATCTCCGTCTATGACAAGCGAATCTCCGAAAAATTCATATGCTTTATAAAAAGAATACATATTATTATAGTCTTTGTAATGCTCATTATATATAAGTTTACAACCGTACTTATCTTTTAAATACTCAAAAAGATGTCCGTTATGGCCCGTCACCAGGACTATATCATTCACGCCGTACTCTTTTAAATACTCTATGGTACGCTCAATATTAGGTTTATTATCTATTGGTAATAATGCTTTGTGCGAATCTTTTGATATTTCTGATATTCTTGTGCCCATTCCGGCAACCAATATAATTGCGTTCATAATAACTCCTTTATCTTTTTTAGAAAATAAGCCAATCCTATTATATCATTTATTTTCCGATAAGTAAATCATTTGCTTAAATTGTAGCCTCTAAATTACATTTAATTTTTTAACTATATTTATCTTATTTTTAATTTTTGTCTTGACAACTTCATTTTTGAGTGCTATAATCTTTGTTAGTGTAGTCGATATCGACTCCTCGCGGAAGGGTGTCCGAGTGGTTTAAGGAGCTAGTCTTGAAAACTAGTGATCTCGCAAGGGACCAAGAGTTCGAATCTCTTCCCTTCCGCCAACCACCCTGGAGAAGTACTCAAGTGGTGAAGAGGCTCCCCTGCTAAGGGAGTAGGTCGGGTAACCGGCGCAAGGGTTCAAATCCCTTCTTCTCCGCCAGTGGTTTTTTTACTGATTCTGCCTTGGGCAGTTTTTTTTTACCCTTTTTTCAAAAGCGCACCTTAATCTGAAAATTAAGGTGCTTTTTCTTTTTTATCACTCTATACTAATAGTATAAAATATCTTACAATGTTTTAACTTTTATTTGCATATTGTATAAATATATTGACTTTTTGCCCTCTTATGATATCATTATATTATTGTCGAATCGTTTTTTCTCTCGACAAAATAATTTAAGATGGGAAGAGGATAATTGGAAAAAAATAACGCTGTTTCATTGAAAAATATTAAAGTTTCGTTCGGAGAACAATGTATTCTGGATAACCTTAACCTCGATATCAAAGAGGGCGAATTCCTCACTTTACTCGGTTCCTCCGGTTGCGGAAAAACTACCACTCTCAGAGTGATCGCCGGTTTTATCGACCCTGTACAGGGCGATGTCATTCTTAACGGTAAACGAATAAATCATTTGCCTGCTCATAAACGCGAAGTCAATACTGTCTTTCAAAAATATGCCCTATTTAATCATCTGAATGTCTTTGAAAATATCGCTTTCGGTATGAGAGTTCATAAAAAGAAAAACAGTGAGATCAAAAAGAAAGTTAATGAACTTTTAGAGCTTGTCAATCTTAAAAATTTCGCTTACCGCTCTATCACCTCTTTATCCGGAGGTCAACAACAACGAATCGCTATCGCAAGAGCTTTGGCTAATGAGCCTAAAATTCTTCTGCTTGATGAACCTTTGGCTGCTCTTGATCTCAAACTGCGAAAAGATATGCAGGCTGAACTTAAAAAAATTCAGTCTCAGACCGGTATAACTTTTGTGTTCGTAACCCACGATCAGGAAGAAGCTCTTTGCCTTTCTGACCGGGTCATCGTTATGGATAAAGGCTTAATTCAGCAAATCGGTACTCCGGAAGATATCTACAACGAACCGGCAAATGCTTTCGTTGCTGACTTTATCGGCGAAAGTAATATTATAGACGGCGTTATGCTTGAAGATTATCTTGTCAAATTCTCTAATACAACATTTAAGTGCGTCGATAAAGGCTTTTCTAAAAATCAGCCTGTCGATGTCGTCATACGACCTGAAGATGTCGAAGTCCGCCCGGTTTCCGAATGTAACCTTAAAGGTGTTGTTACTTCTGTTGTCTTCAAGGGCGTTCACTACGAAATGATTGTTAATGTCGATAACTTTAAGTGGATGATCCAATCTACTCAGGCAAGCAGTGTCGGCGAAGAAATCGGAATCTATATCAGACCTCATAATATTCATGTTATGAAAAAATCTGAATACTCCGGCACTATCGGCGACTATAGCTCGTTTAGTGATGAGTTCTATGAGGAACAACAAAATAAAGGCGGTTTCATTATGAATACGCTATTTGAAAAGAGCGACGGAAAATGTGAACTGTAGGACTATTACAGATTACCTTGTGTGACTATCCCACATGATACAACTGAA
>JAUMXZ010000039.1:8667-11654 GCA_030528905.1 Clostridia bacterium
AGGAACAACAAAATAAAGGCTGTGACTCAGATGAAACCTAAGGCACTTGCCTACCCGTACTCTATATGGGTTCTGTTGTTTACTATCATCCCTATTCTTTTGGTCGTATTCTTCTCCTTTACTGATAAAAACTGGAACTTTACATTCGATAATATTATAAGAGTCGGTAAGTATTCCGGCGTATTCCTTAAATCTATCGGCCTTGGCGGAATAGCTACTGCTATTTGCTTTCTGCTTGGCTACCCTATGGCTTATGTTATGTCTGAAATGAAAGTAAAAAATCAGCAGCTTGTTTCAAACCTGATTATGCTGCCTATGTGGATAAGCTTTCTTCTCAGAACCTATGCCTGGATGACTCTTCTTGAAGATAACGGTCTTATAAATAAGTTCCTTAATATTATCGGTCTTCCAAGCGTTCATATGATAAATACTCAGGGCGCTGTCATATTAGGTATGGTATATGACTTCCTGCCTTTTATGATTCTTCCTATATATACGGTCTTATCTCAGCTTGATAAAAGTGTTATAGAAGCTGCTAAAGACCTCGGCGCTAACAACTCAAATCTATTCTTTCGCGTCATTTTCCCACTGTCTATACCCGGTATCATAAGCGGTGTTACTATGGTCTTTGTTCCGGCTGTGAGCACCTTTATTATCTCTAAAATGCTCGGCGGCGGTGAAAATATGTTAATCGGCGACCTGATTGAATCTCAGTTCCTCGGAACTTCTTATAACCCTCATTTAGGTTCTGCTATGTCTTTAATCCTGATGATCCTTATTCTTATTTGTATGGGTATTATGAATCAGATCGATAACCGACCCTCAGAAGAAAAGGGGGTTGTGGTATAATGAAAGTCATTTCAAAAATTTATACCGTTCTTATCTTCGTCTTCTTATATGCGCCTATTGCTGTTTTAATAGCCTTCTCTTTTAACTCTACAAAAAGCCGCGCTGTCTTTTCCGGCTTTACCTTCAAATGGTACGAAAGCCTTTTCCAAAACAGCGAAATATTTAAGGCTATACTTGTTACCCTTCAGGTCGCTATCGTCGCTTCTATCCTCTCTACAATCTTAGGCGTCATAGCCGCTGTCATAATAAGTAAATCAAGCAAAAAAGTCGGCGCCTTGTTCTCTAATGTTACTAACTTCCCTATGCTTAACCCTGAGATAGTTATGGGTGTTTCTCTTATGATGCTCTTTGTCTTTCTCTCAGGAATCTTTAGCTTCCTGTCTATGGGCGTTGTAACTCTGATTCTTGCTCACACAACTTTTTGTACCCCTTATGTAATGCTCAATGTTTTGCCTAAACTCAGACAAAGCGATAACAGTATGTATGAAGCGGCTATCGACTTGGGCTGTACTCCTGTTAAGGCTTTTCTCAAGGTCGTTTTCCCTGATGTCAAACCCGCTGTAATCACCGGTGCTATTATGGCTTTTACTATCTCTATTGATGACTTCGTCATCAGCTATTTTACAAGCGGCACTGTGCAAAATTTGTCAATTACCATCTACTCTATGACAAGAAAACTCGTTACCCCTGAGATAAACGCTCTGTCTACTATTCTCTTTGTTGCTGTTCTTTTACTTCTCGTTGTTATAAATATCCGTCAAACTCAAGAGGAAAAAAGGAGAGGAGCTGTTAAAAAATGCTAAAAAAATCTTCTTTTATTCTGTCTCTGAGCTTTGTTCTTATCCTTTCTATCCTGTTTTCTGCTCTTCCTTTTTCAAGCTCTGCTTATAACGATTCTGTAACTATCAATGTTTATAACTGGGGCCAATATATTTCAGACGGCTCTGATGGTACTATTGATGCAAATGAGGAGTTCACAAGACAGACCGGCATCAAGGTTAATTATACTACTTTTGCAAGTAATGAGGAGATGTATGCAAAGCTTGCCTCAAACGGCGCTGTTTATGACGTTATTATTCCCTCTGATTATATGGCTTCAAAACTTAAAAATCAGGGTATGCTCAGAAAACTCGATTTTTCTAAAATACCTAACGCTCAAAATATCGACGATAAATTCAAAAACTTACATCACGACCCTGAAAATGAATATACTGTTGCTTATACCTGGGGATATTTAGGCCTGTTTTACAACAAAAATTTTGTCGACGCTTCAGACCCAAGCTGGAATATGCTCTGGGATCAAAAATATGACGATAAAATTCTTATGTTCGATAACCCACGAGATGCCTTCTCTATTGCTCACTTTATTTTAGGCAACGATATAAATTCAGAAAATAAATCCGACTGGTTAAATGCAAGTGAACTTCTAAGAGCCCAAAAACCTCTTTTACAGTCCTATGTTATGGACCAGATATTTAACAAAATGGGTAATAATGAGGCTTATATAGCTCCATATTATTCAGGTGATGCTAACGACCTTATGACCTTAAATCAGGATCTCGAATTTGCACTTCCTAAAGAAGGCACCACTTTCTTCATAGATGCTATGTGTATTCCTGAAAATTGTGAGCATTATGAAGAAGCTCTTGCCTACATAAACTTTATGTGTACCCCTGAAATAATGGCTGCAAACAGTCGTGCTACAGGCTATTCTACGCCAAGCACTAAGGCAAAAGAACTCTTAACCGAAGAGGAGGCTAACAACCCTATACTATACCCTGATTTATCCGCTTTTGAGACCCTTCCGATTTACGAAAACTTATCTGATGAAACCAATGAATATATTGATGAACTTTGGATCGATGTCAAAACCGGTACTCAGAATAATCCTATGGGTTTAATCTTCGTTTTACTTGGCTTCTTAGGCATTTATGTTGCTATTGTCGTATATAAAAAACTTAAAAACAGATATAATAAATAACAAAAAACCGAAGCATCGGATGCACTCCCTGCTTCGGTTTTATTTTTATGCTATTTTTTTGATTTTCTTTTACCGCGTTTTGCTTTTTTCGGCTTCTCAATCTTTTGTTCTGTCGGCTCTTCAACCTTTACTTCTTCAACTGCAGCTTCTTCAACTG
>JAUMXZ010000040.1 GCA_030528905.1 Clostridia bacterium
TAATTCATTATGGTTTATGTTAGCCATATTCATTCTTTTAAAAATAGCCTCTATTTTCAAAAACAGAATTTTAGGAGAAACAGGTTTTACCATATAGTCGTCAGCACCAACTTCATAGCCGTGTATTTTATCGAAGTTATCCATTCTGGCTGATATCATTATAATTGGAACATCGCTTATTTTTCGGATTTCTCTGCACGCAGTAAAGCCATCTAAATGAGGCATAACCACATCCATTGTAACAACATCGCACTTATTATTTTTACAATAATCTATAGCCTGTATCCCATTTGTAGCGTGTGCCACATCATATTCCTTAAAGATAGCATATTCTTCTATTATTTTTCTTACTTTTTCGTCATCATCAACTATTAAAATTTTTCTTTTTCCCATTTTTCCTCCGAGCTTCCCATAATAAAAAGACTAAAAGGCAAAAAACATTTTGGTAGCTTTTTGCCTTTTATTTATTTTTTTACAAAATTATTTTTCTAAAGTTGGTTCTTCAAAGTCTACATCTAATCTTTCTCTGATAAACTCCACTAATTTATCTATACTTACTCTTTCCTGCTCCATACTATCTCTGAATCTTATTGTTACACAATTATCCTCTAAGCTGTCAAAGTCATAGGTAATACAAAAAGGAGTTCCTATCTCGTCCTGGCGACGATATCTTTTTCCGATAGAGCCTGTTACATCATATTCCACATTAAAGTGTTTTGAAAGCATATCAAAGACCTGTTCGGCATTTGGTGAAAGTTTTTTGGAAAGTGGTAAAACAGCGGCTTTAAAAGGAGCTAATGCCGGGTGGATATGCATAACAGTTCTGACATCGCCCGGTGATATTTCTTCTTCGTCATAGGCCTCACAAAGAAGCGCTAAAGTAACTCTGTCTGCGCCTAATGACGGCTCTATTACATAAGGTACATATCTTTTATTTGTAGTGGGATCGAAGTAATCAAGAGGTTTTGAGCTATGTTCTGCGTGTTGTTTTAAGTCATAATCTGTTCTGTCAGCTATACCCCAAAGCTCGCCCCAACCGAATGGGAACAGATATTCTATATCAGTTGTAGCGTTTGAATAGAAACAAAGTTCTTCCGGGCTATGGTCTCTGAGTCTTAGGTTTTCTTCTTTTATTCCTAATGCTAAGAGCCATCTTTTACAAAATTCCTTCCAATATAAGAACCATTCCAAATCAGTACCGGGTTCACAGAAGAATTCAAGTTCCATCTGCTCAAATTCTCTTATTCTGAAGATAAAGTTTCCCGGAGTTATTTCATTTCTAAAAGATTTACCTACCTGACCTACACCGAATGGTAATTTCTTTCTCATAGTTCTCTGAATATTAGCAAAATTTACAAAGATACCCTGAGCTGTTTCAGGACGAAGATAGATTTCGCTTTTAGAATCTTCAGTAACGCCCTGGAAGGTTTTGAACATCAGGTTAAACTTTCTTATCGAAGTGAAATTATGCTCACCGCAATTAGGACATTTTATATCATTATCTTCTATATATTTTTCCATATCTTCAAAAGACATTCCATTTGGGTCCTTGCCGAAAGCTTCTATCAGGTTATCAGCGCGATGTCTTGTTTTGCACTCTTTACAATCAAGCAACGGGTCTGAAAAGCCGCCAACGTGGCCTGAAGCAACCCAAACCTGCGGGTTCATCAGTATAGCACTGTCAAGTCCGACATTGTATTTAGATTCCTGAACGAATTTTTTTCTCCAGAGGTCTTTTATATTGTTTTTAAATTCAACTCCTAACGGGCCGTAGTCCCAGGAATTTGATAAACCTCCATATATTTCCGAGCCGGGAAATACAAAGCCTCTTTTCTTACACAAGGCTACTATTTTTTCCATAGTTTTTTCTGTGTTTGCAAGCATTTTATAAACTTCCTTTCAAAATTTTATATTCTACTGATTATTTTCAGTATTATTTTCTGTTTGTTCTGTTTGCGATGACTCAGGTTCTTCGGGTTCTTCGGGCTTTTCAATCTCATAGCCGTTTTCTGTTTTAAAATACGCATCTAACAGAGCTTTTGCAACATACTGAGGATATACACCTGTTTTACCGTGTTCTATAACGACAGCTAAAGCGACCTCAGGATTATCAAAAGGAGCAAAGGCAATAAACAGTTCGTGGTCAGCGCTGTTGTCAAGGTTCTCAGCCGTACCGGTTTTGCCTGCTATAGCTATACCATAGTTGCCAAAAATTCTATGAGCAGTACCGCTTGAATCTGTTATTACAGCTCTCATAGCCTCTTTAAGATATGCCCAATTTTCATCTGATGCCTTTACGGTATCCATAACTTCTATATTATCTTTTGTATTTTCCAGTATAACATTTTGTCTGCTGTAATCAGTAATTTTCTCTACAAGATGAGTTCTGTATCTTGTACCCTGATTAGCAATAGTTGCGACATAAGTAGCAAGTTGAACAGGGGTTATAAGGTTATCAGACTGACCTATTGCCGCTGCTATAGTATCTCCGTCATACCAGATACCGCCTGCAGCCTCTCTTTCTTTAGGTCCTGCTAATATTCCTGATCTTTCATAAATTTCAACACCTGTTTTCTGACCTAAGCCGAAGCGCTTCTGATAAGCGTTAAGACTGTCTATACCGAGGTAATAGCCTGCTTCGAAGAAATAAATATTACAGGAAACGGCAAGAGCTTTTGTCAGTGCTACTCCGCCGTGATGACCCATACAAACAGGCATATAACTTGGTGCGAATCGTTGATATGTATGAGTGCAGACATAGCTTGTTGTGTTGTCCAGAACTTTTTCTTCCAAAGCAGCTAAAGCAACAGCAGGTTTCATCGTAGAACCTACAGTATAAGCGCCCTCGAAGGCTCTTGAATAGAGTGGATTTTTCTCATCCAATACTATCTGTTCATAATAATCCGGCTCGGTGTAATATCTGTTTAAATCATAAGTAGGGTAACTCTGAGCACACAGAACTGAGAAATCGCTTACATCAAGCATTACAGCCGCACCGGTAACCTTATCAGAGACATATTTTTGAGCTTCTTCGACATTTTCCATTAAAGATTCGTGTGCTACTTTCTGCAGTTCTGAGTCTATTGTTAAGTATATTGTATTTCCCGCAACAGTAGGAGTAACTTCTTTTTCTGAGAAGACCGTAACATTTTCGTTATTGAGCACTTCTATCTGTTCAATTCCGTCTGTTCCCACAAGATATTCTTCAAAGGCCTGTTCTATACCCATTTTTCCTATTTTGGAATTAAGTTCATAGCCTTTATCTTTAAGTTCTTCATATTCTTCCTGAGATATAGCACCGATACTTCCAACGATATGCGGAGCGACTTCACCGTTTTCATATTTTCTCACACTTGTAGTTTTCACCTGTACTCCGGGTAATTTGGTATTATTCTCAGAAATAATTGCCACCATATCATAAGATATATCCTCTGCGAAAATATAGTTTTTATTATTTGTATAGCCTGTTTTATTCATATTATATTTTACGCTCAGGACATTTCTTTTATCTTTTTTATTTTCTATTTCGCAATCAAACCATTTTTCGCTTGAGAGCATATTTATACAATCTTCAGCTGTTGCATAATTATTAAGTCTGTAATCTTTTTTTAATTTATCTATTTCATCCTGTTTTGCTTCATTAAACACATAGTTATCATTTTCGTCTAATATAATAGGCAGTTCATCTATCCACTCTTCATTTTTCTGTTCAAACAGGCTTATCAGTTTCAAGATTGTTTCATTTTCAGTTTCGTCATCGGAATAGACCTTATTAAAAACGACTCTGTAGCCCATTGAATTTATCGCAAGGCTGACCCCGTTGACATCGAGAATTTCGCCTCTGACGGCTTCTTTTTTTATATTATAAAGACTGCTGCTGTCTGCTTTTTCTCTATATTGACTGCCGTTTATAATTTGCCAATTAACAAGCTGTATAAGAAAGACTATAAATACAGCTACAACAAAGCAAACGCAAAACAGATATCTAAACTTTGATTCTTTATGCATTATTTATACCTACTCTCGTTCTCTAAAACAGATAAAAAACAACTTATTTAACAGATACATTAAAGGCGAGACTAAAAACGAAACGACTATAAGCGGTAAATAGTGATTCATAAACGCATACATCTGGTCTTCATAGCCTTTAAACACATACAAAAACAAGAACTGCAGAGTAAAGACTATAGTTATACAGACTATATTTACAATAGAGGATGTCAACAAATTAGTTTTTATTAAATCTGTAGATAAAATGTTTATTAAATAACACAAAATAAGAACAATTATCGTATTAAATCCAAAATACCCGCCCAAACTCATATCCATTAAAAATCCGGTAAAGATACTGAATATAATTGATATATTTCTTTTTTCGAGCATCGCAATACTAAGCGCGCTTGATATTATTATAAGTGGTTTTACTCCGAAAATTCCGTCTAAAAGATATGGCGTTTGTTCTAATACATAGAAAATAAGTATTTCTATAAAGTATGCCAAATATCTTATATAATTATATTTAGACAATGATGAACCCCCTTAATTATTCACATCGGGAATTGCATCTCCCTGTCCTAAGAAGTCTGTAATGACGAATATATTTTTTATATTTTTTATATCCTCATATGGTCTTATAATTACATCTATATCGGAAGAATTTTCAAGCTGATATATATCTTCTATTTCGCCGACAGGTAAATCTCTTGGATATACTCCGCCTGCTCCTGCTGTTACAATTATATCTCCTTTTTTCATTGTATTTTCTGATGAGACATAATTCATTTTCAACACGCCTAAGTCGGCATATTTAAGGCTGCCTATAGTTATTCCGTTTTCGTTGTTCACCTGGTCTATAACGCTTACCTTAGTTTCAGGAGAGAGAATAGTTGTTACCTTGCTGTAAGTCTGATGTACTTCGCTTATCCAGCCTACAAGACCTTTTTCCGTTATCACAGGGTCATATTTTTTTATATCGACAAGTGAGCCCTGGTCTATAGTAAAGTTATAGAACAGCTCACCTGAACCTCTGCCTATTACGGAGGCTGAAACGAATTTATAGTCATTATTTGCTTCTTTCAGTTCCAAATATTTTGCATTTTGTTCATTTTCTCTTTTCAGGTCATAATAATCGACTGTAAGAGCAATCATTTCGTTTAATTTTTGCTGAAGCTGTGCATTTTCTTCTTCTAATTCTTCTATAGTTTTTCCGGCTGTACTTTTCACAGAATCCGTTACATTATCGGTCAGCTGCTGCATTGGAGTAGTAATAAATCCTACTACTGACGAAAAAATCTTAACACCGAATAAATTTGATACAAGCACAACTGTTAAAATTATCAAGATTGTACCAAGGAGTATTTTAAGGTTTAGTTTTTCCAAGATATTTCTCATATGTAACGATTCACCTCTTTTTTTGGGTAATAGTTTTTAAAAAAGCACACATATACTTTGTATGTGTGCTTTAAATTTTAAAATGCGATATTAAAGAAAACTATTTTATAAATTCTCTTGGCATTACCAATTCCAATCTTTTTCCTGTACCTTCTGCTACGCAATCCAAAGGTTCGTCAGCGATTTTGACAGGGATACTGGTTTCTTCTGCAATTAGTTTATCAAGACCTTTAAGCAAAGCTCCGCCACCGGTTAAGACTATACCGTTATCAATAATATCAGCTGACAATTCCGGAGGAGCTGATTCCAAAGTAGATTTTACGGTTTCGACTATAGCATCGACAGAATCTTTAAGAGCTTCTCTGATTTCTTCTGAGCCTATTGTCAGATTTTGAGGAAGGCCATTCATTAAATTTCTGCCTTTAATTTCCATTTTTTCTTCTTTTCCGATTTTGAAGGCAGAACCTATTTGCATTTTAATATTTTCTGCGGTACGCTCACCGATTAACATATTATATTTTTTCTTTATATAGGCTATAATACTTTCATCGAATTTATCTCCTGCTACTCTGACAGACATAGCAGAAACGATATCGCCAAGAGAGATAATAGCAACTTCAGAAGTACCGCCGCCGATATCGACAACCATACTTCCCATAGGTTCAGCAACGGGCAAATTAGCGCCTATAGCTGCGGCCATAGGTTCTTCTATAAGTTCGACATCAGAAGCGCCGGCTTGTCTTGCAGCATCTTCGACAGCTCTTCTTTCGACTTCGGTAACGCCAGATGGTATACAGACGACGATTTTAGGTTTTTTGCTAAAAAGGCCGGGTTTTACAGATTTTTTTATAAAATATTTAAGCATTGCTGCTGTTATGTCAAAATTCGCGATAACGCCGTCTTTAAGAGGTCTTACAGCGACAATTGAGCCGGGAGTACGGCCGATCATTTCTTTAGCCTGAGTACCGACAGCTAAGACTGTATCTGTTCTTACATCGACAGCAACAACAGAAGGTTCTCTTATAACAATTCCTTTACCTTTCATATATACAAGAGTATTAGCAGTACCTAAATCAATGCCTATATCTTTTGTAAACATTTAATATTCCTCCAATTTTTTTTACTAAAATACCATTTTATAAAATTATATCATATTCAAATAAAATATCAAGATTTTTTTTTAAATGAACAAATTTTTATATTTTGAGATTTTGTTAAAAATAGACAAAGAGAAATATAATCCGGTTAATATTTTTTTTAGTTACTTTTTAAAAAATACTTGATTTAAGATTTGATAGAATTTTATAATTTTCAAATTTTTTACAAATAGTTATATTCACATTTTCAACCTTTTCAACAGACTATTCAACACCTCGTACATATAATCCGCTTGTTTTGGGCATTTTTAGAGCTTTTTGACTGTTTAAATTCACACAGTTTTCAATAATTTCAACAGAGTTTTCAACATTTGTTCTTATAACTATGTAATCAACATTTTTTAATTGTTTTATTTTATCTGTAATATCAAGTTTAACACAGTTTAATATTTCAACATATTCGTTACAGCAGTTTATTTTAAATTTTTTTGAATATCTATCTTTCAGGTATATATTTTTACATTTTCTTCCTGATTTAACGCAGCCCATTTTTGTATATTTAGCCGGACAGTTTCTAAGCATCATAAGTGGAAAGTCAGCATATACTACCAAGCCTTTTTCTATTTCGATATCAGCTTTTGCGATTTTTTCTATTTCTTTTAATTTTAGTTCTGCTGATAATTCTGTTGATTTAAGGCCTATATTTTTATAAAATTCCAAAGCATACTTATTAAATATATTAAGAGTAAATCCGCCGTGAAGCTCTACGCCTGAATTTTTAGCAATTTTCACAGCATCTAAATTTGGGCACCACACAGATTTAACTCCGATATTTTCAAGTTCTGATAAAGTTTTTAACATTTTTTCAAATTTTGTTGAAAACCTCGGAATATGCACTCCTATATTAAATCCCCTGTCTATAAGTTTTTTTATCTGTTTTTTTCCGGTAAACAGCGGTAAATAGATAACTTCACAGAGCTTTAATTTTTCATCTAAATCATCATTTTGGCTGAATTTTTCGACAAAAAGCCTTATTTTCACAGCTTTATTTTCTGAGAATTTATCCTGATAATTTTTGAGTTTAAAATCTTTGTTTATTACTACCTTATTTTTATTTTTTTCTGCCCTTAACTCATATAGCTCATTTAGTATTTTGCGTCTTAATTCGTTTATTTTTGAAATTTTCACACAGACATTATTATCCATCTCAACTACTATATTTTTTGCATAAAATATAGTATTTCCGGTTTTAAAGAGCTGTTTTTTTATCTGTTCTTCATTATTAACTAAGCCTTCATCTTCTAAATTTAATTTTTCTTCTATATTTATAGTATAATTATCTTCATCTTTTACATTAAGTATTATTTTTTCCTTGCTAAGACTGAGGTAAAAACTAACGCCTATTTTAGCCGTTTCATTTTTATAAAGCTGTCTTATATCTGACAAAGTTTTTTTATCAGCAGATAAAACATCTTCTTTTTCTCTTTTTCCGAACATTTTATCATCTATATTAAAATCGTAATAGCCGCTTGTAAAGCCGTTTCTGGAGAAGACTGCTTTTAAACAATCTTTTGTATTTTTGTTGAAAACTTCACTTAATTCTTCGCTGCACGCTTTTGTTGCTATTGCCACATATTCCGGTCTTTTCATTCTTCCTTCTATTTTTGCACTTACAACTCCTATTTGCTGAAGTTCTCTTATTTTTGATATTATACTGTTATCTTTCAAGCTAAGCGCATACTTATTGGAACAATTTTTTATATTAAACGGTAATCTGCAGCTTCCGGCACAAATTCCTCTGTTAGCACTTCGTGTTCCCAACATAGCACTCATATAGCATTGGCCTGAAAAGCATACACATAAGGCTCCGTGGACAAAAACTTCTGTTTCTATTTTGCACGATTTTACAATATCTTCTATTTCTTTTTTTGATAATTCTCTTGGCAATACTGCTCTTTTAAAGCCTTTTTCATATAATAAGTTCATACCGTATTTTGAATAGACAAAGCATTGTGTTGAAGCGTGGAAGGTCATATTTTCATATTTTTCTTTCAGTATGCTAAAAAGTCCCATATCCTGGATTATAAAGGCGTCTACTCCTGATTTTACCGCTAAATCTGCTAATTCCAAAGCTTTTGTGATTTCGTCATCTTTTATCAAAGTGTTCATCGCCACATATACTTTTACTCCGGCAGCGTGAGAGTATTTAACAGTTTTAAGAAGGTCAGTTTCATCAAAATTTGCAGCTTTATTTCTTGCGCTGAAGCTTTTCAGGCCTAAATATACCGCATCTGCACCCATTCTTACAGCGGGATATACACTTTCGATATTCCCAACAGGTGATAAGATTTCTATATTATTCATTTTTACATCCTCTTAAAAGATAAGACAGCTTCGTTTTTTTCGAAACTGTCTTATTTTGATATTTATTATAAGTTATAAGCTTTTTTATAATTTTTAAGGAAATTTTTAAAGATATTAGCTGAATCATCTGAAGCCTGTTTCATTTTACGCAGATATTCTTCCTCTGTACCTTCAACAGAATCTGATATTGAGCGATATGCTGCATAAGGGACATTCATCAACGCACAAACATGAGCTATTGCGCCGCCCTCCATATCACAGGCTGCTGCATTAAAATCTTTAGCCAAAGCTCTTTTTTTCTCTGCTGTATCTATAAATTGTTCACCTGTTGCTATAGTAGCACAGACATAATTAACATTTGATTCTTTGGCAGACTTTACAAGAAGATTAGTTAAATCCTCATCGCATTTCAAGTTGACCTTATCAAGTCGGTATATGTATCCTCTTTTATTTCCAAGTGCCGTTGTATCGTTATCGTGTTGTACTGCATCTGTAGCTATAACGACATCTAATACTTTAAGTTCATCTCTTAATCCGCCTGCAACGCCAATGTTTATAATTGCATCTGGATTATATTTAAGAATCATACTTTGAGCTGCAAATGCCGCATTTACTTTACCTTCTCCGCAGCAGGACACAACGCAGTTTACTCCGTTTAAAATACCCTTATAGAAATCTGCAAAACCTATTTTCTGTTCTGTTCTGTTCTGCATACTTCTTCTGAGTTCCTCAACTTCCTCCTGCATTGCCACAATAACACCAATGAGATTGTTTTTTACTTCCTTCATTTTAAATCAAAGACCCCTTTCATAAAAGATTTTATTTAAAATTTTAGTCTAAATCTTTATTAAAGAACTGCAGATATTCATCCTTATTAAATTCGGTTTCGACCTCGCTGTTATTTGAGGTTATTGTATTATGGGTTATTGATTTTTTAGTATTATTATTATTCTTTTTTAATATTTTATTTTCAAAAATTCTATTTTCTTCTGTTGTTTTTTTTAAACTTTGGTTTAATTTTTCTATTCTATTCTGAGCTTTATTAAGTTCGAGTTTCAACTTTGAAGTTTCTGATATATATTCATTTATTTTAATTCTCAGATTTTCTGATGTTTGTTTTTCCTTATTCAATTCATCGCCATATTCCATAGCTATGAGGATCATAGACATTATATTAGTGATATTAGGATTTGAATTAAGCATAATATTTGCTTGTTTATCTATTTTATTAGCTATATCCAACACATATCTTTCATCATTTTCGGTTAAGATTGTATAATCCACACCTAAGACATTTATCTTAACTCTTTTTTTATTTATTTTTCCCGACTGCATAAAAAACCTCCTAAATTACACTTTAACTTCACCAATAGCTACAGCACCTATTATACCGGCGGTATCGCAATTTCTTGCTCTTAGAATATCGACCGGTTTAAAAGGATAGACTTCATATTTATTTTCATCCACGAACTCTCTTAGCATTTTAAGGAGGTACTCGCCCTCCATAGCAACTCCGCCGCCTATACAAATTTTATCCGGCTGGAAGATGTTAACAAGATTAGTTATACCCGTACCTAAATAGCCGATATAATTTTTTATTATTTGGTTTCCGAGTTCGTCATTATTTTTCTTTGCATCAAAAGCAGTTTTAGCAGAAACTCTTTTAAGGCCCTTTGTAAGTTTAAAAATATATTCTTCTTCAGGGTTTTGACTTTTATTAACAGCTTCTATAGTCATATTGACAAGACCTGTTGCGGAAGCATAGGCTTCAAAGCAGCCTTTTTTTCCGCAGTTACATTTTCTGCCGTTATATTCTATTATCATATGACCTACTTCACCGGCTGCGAAATTAGAAGAAGAATAGAGGCTACCGTTAATTATTATACCGCAGCCTATACCGGTACCGATAGTAAGAACGAGGGCATTATTAGCTTTTCTGACAGAGCCTGCCACAAATTCTCCATAGGCATACGCATCGGCATCGTTTAGGACCACGACTCTTTTTTTAAGGATATTCTCCATATTTTCTTTTAGTTTCCAATTCTTGATAAAAAGGTTACTGCTATAACCGACTATCCCCTTTTCTACATTTACGCTGCCGGCAACACCGATACCGACCCAATTTATATCATTAGAGTGGGTATTTGTTTTTCTGAGAACCTTATCGTATAGATTTTTTATTCTATTTTCTATATTTTCGACACCGTCTTTTGCACGGGTTTCGCAGCTTTCTTTTTTTATAACAAAATAGTCATTATCTTTTTTTTCTATTAAACCGGCTACTATATTAGTACCACCGATATCAATTCCGATATATTTCATAGATACATTCCTCTGTTTAAGACATTTAATTACTGGTATCCGGATTAGTATTTTGATTTTTTATTTCATCATCTTCCTTATTTTCGACTTTAGCGACAGAAACGACTCTATTATCATCTTTTATACGCATAAGTCTTACGCCCTTGGAAGTTCTTGAACATTCTCTTATCTGCTCGACATTTATTCTGATAATAACTCCGTTTTCGGACATAATGATAATATCATCTTTTTCTGAGACCGACATAATGGAAGACACCTTACCATATTTTTCGCAAGGGTAATTTATTATACCTTTTCCGCCTCTTGACTGAACTCTGTATTCAGAGAATTTTGATATTCTTCCAAAACCTGTTTCAGAAACAGTTAAGAGTTTCATATCATTTTGAGTATTAACAGTACCTATTACCTCTTCGTCATCAGAAAGGGTA
>JAUMXZ010000110.1 GCA_030528905.1 Clostridia bacterium
TGTTCATTTGTAAATTTTCTAACAGAAAACCTGTCTGAAGCAAATTTTATAAAATTCATTTTATCTTCTCCTTACACATTAATATTCAACTTTGTTATCGGTAATTTCCTTAACAACACTTTTAATGCTATTATTTATGTCAAACAAATCTAAAAACCTAATATTTACGATAACCCCATCATTAGATTTAAAGGAAATATCTTTGTTTGAAATTTCATCCGTCAAAGGATAAAGTAAAGTTATTGTTTCAGCATTGTATTTCTTTTGATATGCGTACATTTGGTACATATCAGCTTGTGATATGCCGTAATTATGTTTTTTATCAGATAACACCTTCCATTTTGTGTCCATAACGAAGGTAATTTTCTTTGATTTATTGCGTATAACAATATCCGGTCTTAGCCTGAAATTATGCTCAAATAAGTAATAAGATTTGTCTTGAGCAGAAATAGAATACTGATTAAGGTCAAGTTCCTTTTTAAACTTGGCAGCAATATAACTTTCAAAAAGGGTTTCCATCGGGAACAGGAGAGCTTGAGCAACTTCAGAACCCGAAAACGAAGTGAAACTTTTTCCTTGCAAGAATATTTTCGCCCATACAAGTGCCTTCTCATAATCTTTCATATTTCTGTCAACAACACATTTATCAAAATCTTTTTTGTAGTCTGTTGAAGCATCCACATCCGAAAAGGAAGATAGAAGTGTTTTGATATCTGTTTTGTTCTTCATAGACGAACTTTGCTTATATAGATATTCAAGTGTTGTCTTTAACAATTTGTTTTCGGGACGGTTTGTATTAAACACATCAAATTCAGAATAGCAGCGTTCCTTGTGAGAATGATTAAGCTGTATATGCTTATTGAATATGATTTTTCCCTTTACAACACCTAAGTTATCTTGCACTTTTTCGTAATTGCATTTTAATCCGTGCTTTACAATCAAAAACACTTCGTCCAAAAACATCCGTATAAAGATTTCAAAAACATTCATAGTGGTAATGTTTAGGTTGGCACTTTGCAATGACTTAAAAGGCGAATTTTTGAGCGTTTTGAGCATTTTTATTAACAGTTCTTTTACTTGGTTGTCCGTATATCCGGTGTTGGAATGTATTTTAGGTAAAATTTCAATGGTTGTGCCATTCTTCATCATAATTATTCCAACAAAATTCTTTGCTGTAATAACCTTACCGACATTCTTTTTTACAGATATACCCATCAAGTCTAAAGCATCTGTATCCTTGTTGCTATTTTCAAGAATAAATCTTTCAAGTTGATTAAAGGTGGCATCGTCTAAGTATTTATATCCATTTGCGTTTTTTACAGTACAAAAAGACTCATATTCTCTGATTGTTATAATCTTTTTCACGATTCCACCTCAATTCTTAAATAGATTTGTATGCGTCTATATCATAAAACGCATCTTGGTTTATCTTGTAAATGTTGATATCCTCAAAATCAAATTCTGTATTGCCAAAAAGTGAAGGAATATCTGTTTCTTTATCAATAATTATAAACTGTTTGCTTTCATCCTCTTTATTGTTATCACCGAGAACCAAACGAATTTTCTCATAATCTTCGTAAAAATATTCCTGAAGAAGAGGAATGATTTTATTTTTGAAAATATCTCCTAAAACATCTTTAGAAGCATTTCCGAGCAAAGGTGTGAAGAAAGCATGGCCGATGGTATGTTCTCTATCATACAGCACTTCAATTTTTTTGTTCATTCGGTCTAACATTTCAGAAATATTGATGCCCTCAACAGTTACATCAGCAACAACGGAAGAGTCAGGCATCATTTCCTTAAAGTCAAATCTTCTTCTAAGGGCTGTATCAATTGTTGCAATACTCCTGTCTGCTGTATTCATTGTGCCAATTATATAAACATTTGAAGGTACACCAAAAGGTTTCGGAGAGTATGGCAACTGTGCAGTTAAGGCCTCAGGTTGTCCTAATCGTTTTGTTGGCTCAATTAATGTAATAAGTTCACCGAAAATTTTGGATATATTACCACGATTGATTTCATCAATGATAAACACATAATTGTTGTTATTCGGTTCAACCTCATTATTTTTGTCGGAATATTTATTAATAATATCCATTACATTGTTGAGTGTAATATTATTTAATTTATAAACCGATGAAAGTGTAAGTGTCTTTCCACCATTGATATTTAAGATATCCTCTTTAATACCTTTAACAATCCATTTTACATTACGAACTCGTTTATAATGTTCATATTCATCGTGCCATTCGTAATCACCGGTTATAATGCCGATACCATCAATGGTGTTGGCACTGTAGCAAGACAGAACAATATCACCGATTCTCATATTATATATCATAGCGGTAAGAACATTTTTTCCACCATCATTTGAAAAATCTGTATCACTTGTGATATCTTCACCATAACTGTCGTATCCGATTCTGATATGGTCGTTTTCAAAACATTCTGTTCTTGTAGCATTGTCACCGGTGCCCTGTAAAGAAACCTTCCAAATTGTAGGCGAGTCATTAAACCCAATATTCTCTTTTTTCCTTAAAATAGGTCTGCCGGCCTGTTCGCAAAATGATTTGAACATACCGGGAACAACTTCATATTGCATATTTGCTGTATCATC
>JAUMXZ010000111.1 GCA_030528905.1 Clostridia bacterium
AAAATTATTACTTTGATATATTTTATCAAAACATACAATGCGTGTCAAACAGCAAAAGTCGGTTAAATAAAATGTGAAAAAAAGATAACTAATTTGACATATTTTTTTATATGCTTTGTTAAAACTATAAAAAATAATCATCACTATATTAAATCAAATAGACAAAAATGGTAAAAAAAGGGTAACATTTACTGCAGTTCACTTGATAACGCTTCACAGTTATGGTAAAATTTTTTCACATTGATAAATTCTCTCATTTATCTGTTTAGTTTCGCGAAATTATTGGTTAAATTATTATTTAAATTTAAATCTATCAAAGAAAGGATACTGTATAAAATGGAATTTAACAAAGATATAATCGCATTATCAAATGAGGAAACCATCGAATTAAACATACTAACTTCAAATATTCTTCACGAACTTGGCATTCCGGCTCACATTAAAGGCTATCATTATATACGATTTGCTATTATTTTGACTGTAAAACAGCCGTTTTTGATACATTCTGTCACAAAAAGCCTGTACCCTATTGTCGCATACAAATTCGACTCAACAGTTTCCAATGTTGAGCGCGCTATGCGCCACGCAATAGAAGTTGCCTGGGACAGGGGTGATGTAGATGTTCTTAACAGCTTTTTCGGTTTCACCGTAGACAGCAAAAAAGGAAGGCCTACAAACAGGGAATTTATCGCTCAAATAGCCGATGATATAATGATTTCCCGCTATAAATCTATGAAAACTTCAAAATCTTAGTGAATTTTATTCACACCAACTCTTCGTTTTTTTGACTGTTTCTTATATCTTTTAAAAACAGCTCAAACTCGTCCTTTTTATATTTTAAATTTATCACCTCTAATAGTGATTTTGTACTTAAATACTCAGGTAAACCCAATCTTTTGAGTATCTCCAATCTAAACGCTTTGCTGTTACTGCTGCCAATAAGGCCCTCTTTATAAAAATCAGAGATCTCTATTGCTTCACCCGCTTTCTTATCGTCATCTGATTTCTTTCCGTCAAAACTGACTCCTGCACTAAGTAACGCGTTTTTTATCAATTCTTCACTTAAACCCTCAACTCCTAACTTTCCCTCTTTAGACGCTGCACTCTTTCTTTTCTCCTTGCCGAAAACTTCAGGTATATACACATTTGTAATGAGCTTTTGGTCTATAGTACCTTTAAGATAATTCCTGATAACAAATCCTGCTGAATCTGAATCTGTTATTATAATCAAACCTTTGTCTTTTGATAAATCCTTTATCATCTGCAATTTCTGTTTATCTTTAAAAATTCTGAATCCATTTGTGGGAATAATGACGGCATCGAGAAAAGAGGACAGCTTTATTTTATCATATTTGCCTTCTACAACTATAATTTTGTCTATCTTTATCAATTTTGATAATCTCCTTTATAAACAAGGCTGAGTTTAACTAACAGCTTTTGCAGGACTATTTTAGGGTCTTCCTGTGTAAGTTTTATGCTCATATCCGCTTTAAACAGCAAATCAATACACTGTTTAAGCTGATCTAAAGTATATCTTGGTGCTAAATTTTTAGCGTTTCTGAGTTTGAACTCCCTGCCTTTATAATCAAAATTAAACGCTTGTATGAGTTCATTATCAGATATTGCATACTGTACTGCAAGTTTTGCTCTTAAAACATCAATATAAGCATAAGCTAAAACAGAGAGTATAATATTTGGTTTTTCCTTATTCTCAAGAAGCACATTAAGTAATTTCAAGGAATTTGACAAGTTATTATTAAGCACAGACTTTGAAAAGGCAAAGACAGTCGTTTTGATGTTTTTTGAAACCATCTTGTCAATATCGTAAGATAAAATTTCGCTGCCGCTTTTCAGAGAGCAGAGTTTTGAAAGCTCATTTATCACATTTGACAGATTCGGTTCGCAATTTTCTATGAGTCTATATACATTTTGCAAGCTTATAGTGCAGCTTTTTTTCTTCACATATGACATTATAAATTTTGTAAGCTCTGCCTGTGAGAGAAAGTCTATTTTGCACGATACTCCGCTTGTCTCAATGGCTTTTAAGAAATTTTTAAATTCCCTGTTTTTTTCATCGGGATTTATAGTTTTAAGGCTTACAATTAAAACAGCTTCACTAGGCAAAGTTTTTATGAGTTCTTTAAACGCTTCTGTCTCATCTTTTTTAAGCGATGTTATATCCAAATCGTTTATAAGCGCACACTTATACTGACTCATAACCGGGAAAGTAAACAAAAAGTCGCTTATATCTTCAACTGCTGTTTTAAGCGGATCGAAGTCTGAAAAGTCGAAGTCAGATATATTTCTATCATATATCGAATCTATCAAAGCTCTTGTTAACTTGCTTATAATATACTTTTCATCTCCGTATAAAAGATAGCAGTTGTAGAAATTTTTTGATTTAATATCATTTTTGAGTTGTTTAACAGAAATTTTAGCCATACATCACCTTTAATAATTCTCATTGTTTAGTATTATATTTTTATTTAAGTAAAAGTCTATCTTTATGTCTGTCTTCTGAGTGGTTAAAACACACGCGTTTTCTTTTAGTGCAGTATAGAATAAACTTTTATCAAT
>JAUMXZ010000041.1:0-9765 GCA_030528905.1 Clostridia bacterium
CAACATCTTGCTTTTCCAACAATTTGTACTCCATAATATACCTCGCCAAATTCAAGTTTATCGAACTCATTATAGCACATACAAATGCAAAATGGCAGGGGCATTTCTACCCCTGCCAAATCATTTTACCCAGCCGCATCCAGCATATTCTCAATAAAAATCCCATACCCTCTGGTCGGATCATTCACTAAAACATGAGTCACTGCTCCAACCAACTTCCCATCCTGAAGAATGGGACTCCCAGACATTCCCTGAACTATTCCGCCGGTTATCTCAAGCAGCTCATCTGATGTTATTTTTATTAGCATATTTTTAGTTTGGCTTTTGGAGTTGTAATCTATATCTTCAATTTCTATATCATAATATTTGGGAGTATCGTTACTAACTGTGCTTAAAATTTGAGCATATCCACGCTTAATATCCTGTTTTAATGCTATATTTACAGCTTCGTTTTCAGATAAAGTTTTGTTAGCCTTCCCATATACACCTGCTTGTGTGTTGCTTTCTAATGTACCTATTATTTGATCGTTTAAAAAACTTCCTCTTAATTCTCCCGGCACACCATTCTGACCTTTTATAACGCTGTTTATCTTTGCTTTGACGATATCTCCTGTTAATAACGGCATAATTTCTCCTGTATCTATATCACATATTCCGTGTCCCAGTCCTGCAAAAGTCTGATTTTCCGGATCATAGTAAGTAAGAGTTCCGATTCCTGCTGAACTATCTCTTACCCATAAACCGGCTTTATAGGTGTTTTCATTACAGGATTTTGCAGGATATAATATTGTTTCAAATTCCTGTGTATTTCTTTTAATTTTTAGTTTAATTGGTAGACCTTGGCTGTCTTCTATTATAGATAAAACTTCTTCATTAGTATTAACCTGTTCTTCATTTATGTGGGTAATTATATCACCAACAGCTATTCCGGCATCTTTTGCCGGGTTGGTGTTTTCGTTATTGGATATAACATCAGACATAGCTACAACCAAAACCCCTTGAGTATAGAGCTTCACACCAAAAGGTATCGCACACGGTACCAGTCTTTTTTCGGGTATTACTGTTATATTTGCTTTTTTTACTGGTATTATATCAAACAACATAATATCAGCAGAAAAAACCCGGTTATTTTCTGTATAATTTACAGGGATATTATTAAGATTATTATCAAGGATAACTTTCAAAGGCGGTTGTAAATTTAAAGACAGTATATCATCTTTTGTGTAATAGCTATTGGCTGTTGTACTATAAAAAACCGAAACGAATGATAAAATTACACACATCATAAATGCTGATAAAATGCTTAAAATTTTGAAAAATCTTTTTATATGCTCTACCTCCTTTATAACATATAGCCGATGTTTGATTTTAACATCGGCTATTTATTTAACACTCAAGTTGTTTACCTAAAAATTCAGCTGCAGTTTGAACAAGTTTTTGTTCTGTATCAGAAGCACTTGTATCTTCAAATTCATTTTCAGACAGCATAATTACGGCACCGTTTACATCACCTGAAGAGATTATGGGGTAGGCAACTTTTGCATAAGAATCTATTCCTTCAACGGGCTTTAATGCCATATCTGAATTATTTGAAAGAAATTTTCTTCTTGACTGCATTAAATCTTCAAGCCCCGGAGATACTCTTCTCTCAAGGTATTCTTTTTTAGAAACTCCGGCAACAGCGACAATATGATCTCTATCGCAGATTATAGTAGGTTTAGAAGATGTTTTAGCAAGAACTTCTACATACTGATCTGCAAAGGGTGATAGCTCTCCGACAGGAGAATATTTTTTAAAGATCACTTCACCGTCCGGATGTGTATAAATCTCAAGAGGGTCGCCCTCTCTAATTCTCAAAGTTCGTCTGATTTCTTTAGGTATTACAACTCTGCCTAAATCATCTATTCTTCTGACTATTCCTGTGGCTTTCATATATCCATTTCTCCTTAATTTACAAATTGTGATATTAGTATTTGTTTTTAAAAGAAATTTATTCTGCAGCGATAAATTTTTTAAAGCTAAGAATATATAGTCAGATTATCAGGCCAAGTTTTACCATAAAATAAATTAAAACAAAAATTTATAAAAAAGTGCTTGTTAATAAATTATTTACAAAAAATAGTGTTGACAAGATGCAAATAAAGTGGTAAATTATATTTAGCACTCAAACACATAGAGTGCTAAATCTTGAAAAGAGGTTGTAAAATGCACAACTTATCAGAGCGAAAATTGAAAATCCTCTCTGCTATTGTTGAGATGTATATCAAAACCGGAGAACCTGTAGGGTCAAAAGCTCTTAGCAGCGTTTTAAATTTTACAGCTTCTCCTGCAACTATAAGAAATGAGATGGCTGAACTGGTCGAACTTGGCTTGCTCGAACAACCACATACATCAGCCGGAAGGATCCCTTCTTCTCAAGGCTATAGGTTTTATATAAACGAGATTATGAATCCAAAGCCAATTTCTGACAAAGAGCAACGATTTATTTATGGTAACCTTAATGTAGCACACTTTAGCGCAGAAGAACTTATAAACAGAGCTCTCAAGCTCTTGGCAGAAGCTACTAATTTAGTCGCCCTGTCTACAAATCCAAAACAGCTCAATTCTAAAATTTCTTCTGTTCAAGCTATTCAAACAGGCCCTAAATCAGGTATCGTAATTTTAATCATATCTTCAGACGATGTTGTAACCGCTAACTTTCAATGCGAGTATGAACTCAATGCTGAATTGATTAAAATTTATAACCGTATGCTTATACAGATATTTAAAAATATCGCTATCACTTCTGTTAATGAGGATTTTATAAGAAAATCTTTATTGTCAATGGGAGAAATTTCAATTATAATGTCTCCTGTTTTGAAAGCCGTACTCAAAGCTGCAAACGAAGCTTTAAAAACGCAGCTTTCTCTTCAAGGCCAGACAAATCTTCTGCTCCTGCCTGAATACGACCTTACAAGTGCTAAGCAAACTTTGGATTTTTTAAATAGGGAAGAGGATTTGGTTGCCTTTACTGAACTTGATAACAATACTACAAAAATTATCATTGGAAATGAAACTCAATGCCCGGAACTTGTAAACTCCAGTATTGTACTGTCAAAGTATTTTATAGGAAACAATAAATCCGGCGTCATAGGAGTAGTCGGACCTAAAAGAATGGATTACGCAAAAACAGTTGCTCAAATAAAATATTTAGCCAAAATTATCGGAGAACTACTCGATAGTGACGATGATTCTGAGTATCAAACTATTTAAAGGAGGTATTCCCTTATGAGCGATAAAAAAGAATTTGAAAATGAGCAGATTCAAGATGAAAATGTTGCTGAAGAAGCAAACGAAGAAATAACTGAAACTGAGCAGACTAACAAGCAGGAAGAAACTGAACAAACGGTAACCGAAGAAGAATCTGAATCTAATAAAATGGTAGATGATCTGAAAAATGAAATTGATAAACAAAAAGATTCTTTTGTAAGACTCGCTGCAGAATATGAGAATTTTCGCAAGCGCTCTTCTCGTGAAAAAGATGGCATCTACCAGGATGCAACCGCTAAGGCAATAGAAACGCTCTTGCCGGTTTTAGATAGCTTGGAATTTGCAATAAAATCAAATGAATCAGCTCCTGCTGAGTTCCAAAAAGGTCTTGAATTGATCGAAACACAATTTGAAAAGGCTTTTGAAAAGTTAGGTGTAAGCACCTTCGGTGTTGCAGGCGATGAATTTGACCCCAATCTTCACAATGCTGTTTCTCATATAGATGATGATACAATAGCAGATAATACAATCGTCGAAATATTCCAAACAGGATATAAAATAGGCGATAGAGTTATAAGATATGCAATGGTTAAAGTAGCAAATTAGAAAACAACTTTTATTTAGATAAAGATTATATATAAAAATTTAAAACTATTTGGAGGTATTTATTATGGCAAAAACAATTGGTATAGACTTAGGTACAACAAACTCATGTGTAGCAGTTATGGAAGGCGGAGAAGCTGTTGTAATAGCAAATGCTGAAGGCAGCAGAACAACTCCTTCTGTCGTAGCATTTTCTAAAAGCGGCGAAAGAATGGTTGGTCAAATAGCTAAAAGACAGGCTATTACAAATCCTGATAAAACAATAGCTTCAATCAAAAGAGAAATGGGTACAAACTACAAAGTTGACATTGATGGTAAAGCATATTCTCCTCAGGAAATTTCAGCTATGATTTTAGCAAAACTTAAAACAGATGCTGAAGCTTATCTTGGAGAAAAAGTAACTCAGGCTGTTATTACTGTTCCTGCTTATTTTACAGATGCACAGCGTCAGGCAACTAAAGATGCAGGTAAAATTGCCGGCTTGGAAGTTAAACGTATTATCAATGAACCTACTGCTGCTGCTTTATCATATGGTATTGATAAAGAAAATGATCAGAAAATTATGGTTTATGACTTAGGCGGCGGTACTTTCGACGTATCTATCATCGAAATGGGTGACGGAGTTCAGGAAGTTCTTGCAACAGCAGGTAACAACAGACTCGGCGGTGATGACTTTGACCAAAGAATTATTGATTGGCTCGTAACATCATTTAAAGCTGACAGCGGTGTGGATTTATCAAATGATAAAATGGCTATGCAAAGACTTAAAGAGGCTGCAGAAAAAGCTAAAATCGACTTGTCAGGTGTTACAACTACAAATATCAATCTGCCGTTCATTACAGCAGATGCTACAGGTCCTAAACACTTGGATTTAACATTAACACGCGCAAAATTTAATGAAATGACAGCAGATTTAGTTGATAAAACAATGGTTCCTGTTCGCCAGGCTTTAAGCGATTCAGGCGTTGAAATCGGCGAGATCAATAAAGTATTGATGGTTGGTGGTTCTTCAAGAATTCCAGCTGTACAGGAAGCTGTTAAAAAGCTAATCGGTAAAGAGCCGTTTAAAGGTTTGAATCCTGACGAATGTGTTGCTATCGGTGCTGCATTGCAAGCAGGTGTTCTCGGCGGTGAGGTTGAAGGTCTGTTACTTTTAGATGTTACACCACTTTCACTTGGTATCGAAACAATGGGTGGAGTTATGACTAAAATTATCGACAGAAACACAACTATCCCGACAAAGAAAAGTCAAATTTTCTCTACTGCTGCTGATAATCAAACACAAGTTGAAGTTAATGTTCTTCAAGGTGAGCGTGAATTTGCAAGAGATAACAAACAGCTCGGCCTGTTTAAATTAGACGGTATTGCTCCGGCTCCAAGAGGTATTCCTCAAATCGAGGTAACTTTTGATATAGATGCTAACGGTATTGTAAATGTATATGCAAAAGATTTAGGCACTCAAAAAGAGCAAAAAATCACTATCACATCAAGTTCAAATATGAGCAAAGATGATATCGACAAGGCAGTAAGAGAAGCTGAGCAGTTTGCTGCAGAAGACAAGAAAAAACGCGAAGAAATAGATACTAAAAATGAAGCTGAAAATATGTGCTATGCAGTTCAGAAATTGCTTGACGAAAATTCAGATAAAATAGACCAATCCGATAAAGATAACCTTACTCAAAAAATAGCAGCTACAAAAGAAGCTCTTAACACAACAGATATCGACAGAATTAAATCTACATCTGAAGAGTTACAAAAAGCTATGTATGAGGTTTCAACAAAGTTATATCAGCAAGCAGCTCCTGAACAAGGTGCACAACAGGCTCAACCGGAACAACCGGCTCAAGATGATGACGGAAATACTGTATATGATGCAGACTATACAGACGTTGATGACAACAACTAAGGTGTAAATTATCCTGTTTTTCCTTTGGGAAGTTTAACGCTTCCCAAAGGAGTGTTTTTAAAGCTTTTAAACATTAGTTTAAAGGTTTTAAAAACATAACAAGAACAAAAAAATTATGTAAAATAAATCACTTTACATCAAAATATGTTGAAATAATCAGGATATTTGGGCATTTTAGGATGTAACACTTTATAGTGTTTTTTACATTTTAATTCAGCAGATTTATACTGTAAAACTATTTGCTTTACAGTATATTTAATAAATTAAGTGCAAGAAAGGGAGCAAATATGGCCGACAAAAGAGATTATTATGAAGTTTTAGGAGTATCAAAAAGTTCATCTGACAGCGATATAAAAAAGGCATTCAGAAAAATGGCAAAAAAATATCACCCGGATTTACATCCCAATGATAAAGAAGCTGAAGCTAAATTTAAGGAAGTAAATGAGGCATATGAGGTGTTATCAGACCCTGATAAAAAAGCTCGTTACGATCAGTTTGGTCATGCCGGCGTTGACCCTAACTTCGGAGCCGGTGGCGCTTACGGAGGCGGTAATCCGTTTGGCGGCTTCGGCGGCTTTAGCGGAGATATAGATTTAGGTGACATCTTTAACAGCTTCTTTGGCGGCGGCTTCGGCGGCGGCAGAACTGCTAACCCTAATGCTCCAAGAAGAGGCCAGGATACTGAGATAGTTGTCACTATTACATTTATCGAGTCAGCTAAGGGCTGTAAAAAACAAGTTAACTATAAAAATGTTGTTACCTGCCCTGACTGTAATGGAACAGGAGCAGCTAAGGGAACTTCTTCAAAAACTTGTCCTGACTGTAATGGCTCCGGCCATATTAATATAAATCAAAGAACTCCGTTTGGGGCTGTCCAGACTTCTCGCCCTTGTAAAAAATGCGGGGGAACAGGAAAGGTTATTGAAAATCCTTGTAAACGCTGTAATGGAAACGGTCACATCAGACATAGCGAGAATATTGAAGTTAATATTCCGGCCGGTGTGAATAATGATCAGATACTCAAGGTCGCAGGTAAAGGTAATGCCGGACGAAATGGCGGTCCTAATGGTGACTTGAAAATATATATAAATGTTAAACCTCACGAACTGTTCCAGAGAAGAGGCGATGATATATGGTGCGAAATACCAATCACTTTTGTTCAGGCTGCTCTTGGTCTTGAAGTCATCGTTCCAACTCTTGATAAAAAAGTTTCTTACTCTCTTCGTGAAGGAACTCAAAATGGTGATGTGTTCAAGTTAAAAGGCAAAGCATTTCCTCATCTCAACGGAAAGGGAAGAGGAGATCAATATGTTAAAGTTAACATAGAAGTACCTAAAAATTTAACTCAAAAACAAAAAGATATCCTTACTGAATTTGATAAAACCGTCACAGAAAAAAATTATCATAAAAGAAAGAACTTCTTTGAAAAACTAAAAGATCTATTTTAAATTTATTTAAGCAGTACTTGTTCTATCTTCTGTACTAATGTAAGATAAAACGGTACTGCTTTATTTATTTTTTATAAAAAGAACATATAATATATAATTTTCATAATATAAACAAACGGCAGCTTTTAAATTATTACGGAGGTAAATATGGAAAATAATAAGATTTTAGTTGTAGGAGGAGATAACCGACTTGCATATTTGGCTGAAAGTCTAATCGCTGATAAAAATGAGGTGACTACTTTTGGCTTGGAAAAAAGTAATTTAGACAACAAATATAAATCAAATTCATTAACACAAGCTCTGAAAAAAAGTGACTATGTAGTCCTTTGTATACCTGTTAGCAGAGATAATAAAACTATATATTCACCTTTTAGCGATACAGTTATTCCAATAGATCAAGGCCTTTTTGATAAGCTGAAAAATAAAATTATATTCTGCGGACTTAAAGATAAGCTATTCAATATAAACAGCAGTTTCAAAAAATTAAATATTATAGATTACGCTGCAAATGAAGAGTTTTTGCTGAAAAATGCTGCTCTGACTGCAGAAGGAGCTATTTCTATTTTAATAAAAGAATATAAAAATTGTCTGTTTAATTCAAACTGCCTTATATCAGGCTACGGAAGAATAGGTAAAATATTGGCTCACAAGCTTTCCTTAATAGGTGCCAAAGTTACAATTTTGGCAAGAAACAAAGAATCACTTCTTTGGGCAGAAATAATGGGGTACAATACTTTAGATCTAAATAATTTAAACAACTCCTTTGATAACTACGATATAATCGTAAATACGGTACCTTACTTGATTTTTGATAAAAAAATATTAAACAGCTTCAAGAAAAAACCTTATATGCTCGATTTAGCTTCTGTACCGGGAGGTATTGATTTCAAAGAAGCCAAAAAACTTGATATATGTGTAAATCACGCGCTTGGTATACCTTCTGAATTTTCTCCAAAAGCAGCATCAGATATAATAAAAAATATTATTTACAAAAATTTGACTTAAAGGGGGGAAACTTAATGTTGTTTGACGGATTAAGAATCGGATACGCATTTTGCGGTTCATTTTGTACTATAAAAAAGTCAATGGTAAAACTAAAAGAATTAAGACTGTTAGGCTGTGATTTATTACCGATAATGTCTGAAACAACATACTCAACAGATACACGATTTGGAAAAGCATCTGATATAATATCAGAAATAGAATATATAACAGGTAAGAAAGTTTTAAAAAATATAGTTGAAACAGAACCGATAGGCCCTAAAAAATTAGTCGATATATTAGTTATCGCACCGTGTACCGGAAATACTTTAGCTAAAATAAAAAATGCTATTACAGATACTTCTGTAACAATGGCTGCAAAATCTCATTTAAGAATCGCACGACCGTTATTACTTTGTATTTCTACAAACGATGGATTGGGCGGAAGCGGTGCAAATATTACAAGTCTTATAAACACAAAAAATATTTATTTTACACCGTTTATGCAGGATGATCATATAAACAAGATAAATTCATTATCAGCAGACTTTGATTTATTGATTCCTTCAATAGAAAGTGCTTTAGAGGGCAGACAATTACAACCGATATTAAAAAAGGCAAAGTGAATAAAAGATAAAAAATAACGAGATACTTATATGAGTCGTTATTTTTTATTGTTTTCTTTCAACTTCGCAAAATACATATTTTGCGAAGTTATTGCTGTGAAATATCTATATAATTAAAAAACACTATAATAGTCCCTGTATTTCTAAAAAATCAAATAATTGAAATCCCCTCCTTATTGTTATATAATTCTAATTAGATAAGCTTGTTGTGAGGTGTGTTGCTTTAAAATGAAAAAATTTGATATAAGCAGTATTAAAAACGATGACTCTCCTATTGTATTGAAAAATTTTCTTGGGTATATTCGTAATATCAAAGGTCAATCATCAAAAACTGTTTCGGAGTATTTTTTTGATATCAGAACCTTTTTAAGATTTTTAAAGCTAAATCGTGGATTAGTAGAAATTGATGCTGATGACGAATTTAAGTTTGAAAATATCTCAATAAAAGATGTTGATGCAAATTTTCTTAATAATATAACCTTAACAGAACTTTATGAATACCTGGATTTTACCATAAAAGAAAGAAAAAATAATTCAAGTACCCGTGCAAGGAAAATTTCATCTTTGAGAAGTTTTTTTAAGTACTTAAACAAAAAAGCTATGGTTATCGATAATAACATCGTTTCTGAATTGGAATTTCCAAAGCCTAAACGCTCTTTGCCGCATTACCTCACTCTTGAACAGGCTAAAGAACTTTTAAATTCTGTTGACGGAGACAACAAAGAAAGAGATTACTGCATATTAGTGCTGTTTCTTAACTGCGGTATGCGATTATCAGAATTAGCCGCACTCAATGTTTCTGATATACGTTCTGACTCTACTGTAAGAATTACAGGCAAAGGAAACAAGGAGCGCATACTTTTTTTAAATGAAGCCTGTACATCCGCATTAAAAGATTATCTTATGGTAAGGCCTGCTGATAATTTAAAAGATTCAGACTCACGAAGTGCTT
>JAUMXZ010000041.1:9775-11253 GCA_030528905.1 Clostridia bacterium
GAGCAGACTCAAAAAGCGTTTAGGGGTTCGTTCCATTCAAACTATGGTTAAAAAATATCTTGATAAAATCGGCCTCTCCGGTGAAGGCTATTCTGTTCATAAACTAAGACATACCGCTGCTACTCTAATGTACCAATATGGTAATGTGGATATACTTGTGTTAAAAGATGTATTGGGCCACGAAAATCTCAGCACTACAGCAATCTATACTCATTTAGCAAACAATGAACTTATAAACGCTTCCAAATCCCATCCCCTGTCTTCAACTCAATATATAAAAGATGAAAATATCAAAATAAAAAATAAAAGTAAAAATAAGGGTTCTGATTAAGTCTACCAGTCCCTTATTTTTTCTGACTACATATTTAGCATATATACACCACAATTAAGATACGCTGCAAAAGTCAGCCATATTATATATGGTATCTGAAGATATGCGCTTATCCTGTCAATTTTATAAAATTTTATTATCATAAGCAAAACTAAAATCCATAAAATTATAAGCCATATAAAAGCTATAAGATATTGTTGCGCGTTAAAGAAAATAAACGGCCATATAAAATTAACAGCAAGCTGTACTGCGTAGAGCCAAAGCGCATTCTTGTCGTTTGTATCGTTATATACATATACTCTATATGCTGATATGCCCATTAGAACAAATAGTATTGTCCACACTATCGGAAAAATTATAGGTGCCGGAGACAACATCGGCTTTTGTATCACTTCATAATTTTGCATAGCACCCATTGTCAGGAATCCTGATAAAATTCCTACTGCTAAACTTATCGCTATACTTATTATCAACGGTTTAATTTTTATCATAAACTAATCTTACCTACTTTCTGCTCTATTTTCTTTTGCATATATTTTTGTTTTGTAGCCATTCCGCCTCTTATATGTCTTTGTGCCTTATTCATTTCCAACACTGTTTTTACTCTTTTATAAAGTTGTGGGTCTACATATTTTAACCGTTGAGATACATCTTTATGCACTGTACTTTTGCTTACTCCGAATTTTTTTGCAGCTTTTCTGACAGTTGATTTACTCTTAATTATGTATTCTCCAAGTTCTACAGCGCGTTCTTCAACAAAAATATTCACTTTATTGATGACCTCCGATACTAAAAAATTATAACTAATAATATTTATTCCTTATTTTTTTAAAAAATACATTTTATAATTTTATTATCCGTCAAATTTTTTTTTCAAATTCAATAAAGCTTTCTTTTCTATCCTTGAAACATACGATCTTGATATACTCATAAGTTTAGCTACTTCACGCTGGGTAAGCGTTTTTTTTCCATAAAGTCCGTATCTTAGTTCGATAATTGTCTTTTCTCGACGGCTAAGATACTTATCCATATATTTTTTTAGCTGTTCGACTTTTATTTTAGTATCTATATCATCTTCTATTGAAGATTCTGTAGACATTATATCCATAATAGTGATTTATTTTGTGAGATTAAAAACGTAATGTTA
>JAUMXZ010000112.1 GCA_030528905.1 Clostridia bacterium
AAATTTCTTTAAATGAAATAGTGATGTTTATTTTTATAGCCGGAGTAATACTGCGTTTGAGTTTTGTAACATCAGCGTCTGTTTTTGACTATCAGCACGATGTGTTTGATCAAAGAGGCCATTTTGACTATATTCTTAATATTGTCAATAATTTTGAACTTCCAAGCAGCAATAAAATGCAGTATTATCATCCGCCGCTTCACTATTTTATATCAGCCCTTGTTTTAAGACCGTTTGTAATGTTTGGAGTTACAGATGAAAAAATATTAGGAAATATACTGCAGTATCTAACAGCATTTTATTCTGTTTTTATTATGATGGTAGCACTTAAAATTTTAGACAGATTAAAACTAAATGTCTTGCCAAAATTAGCAGCATTTGCAATTATAGCATTTCATCCTACATTTTTTATATTGGCAGGCAGTATAAACAATGACTGTTTATGTATATTGTTTATGTTTTTATCGGTATATTTTGCGATAAGATGGTATGAAAACCCATATCGAAAGAGAACAACAGCATTGTTGGCGCTTTGTTTTGGACTTGCAGTTATGAGCAAGATTTCAGCAGCATTACTTTGTGTGCCGATAGGTTTTGTATTTTTATACAAATTTTTCACAGTGGAAAAGGATACCTATAGGAAAGAGCGGATAAAAAGAATATTAACTATGTTCGGGCTTTTTTTGCTAATAGCCCTGCCACTGTCACTATGGTATCCTGTAAGAAATTATATATTATTTGACCAGAGTCTTTTATACATACCAAGATTAAGTGAGGACTCGTGGTTATATTGTGGAGATATATCGCTTTTTAACAGATTAAACCCATTAAATCTTAACCTGTCAACGCCGTTTTGTGATGTAGGGAATGATTATAACTTAGCGGATTATACACTGAAATGCTCCTTGTTTGGCGAATGGGATATAACTTCATTTACAACTGTAGCGTATATTTTATTATGTGTAAATCTATTGCTGACTGTTATATCTCTTGCTTGTATGATATATATTTTAATAAGCCGTAAATATAAAATGCTCAGACCGATAAATATATTTTTTGCAGTTTTATGGCTTACACAAATAATCTCATTTGTTATAACGAATATAAATTATCCGTTTGGCTGTACAATGGACTTTAGGTATATAGTTTTAACAATACTATGCGGAGCAGTTTTTATAGCACAAACATTACAAAGAGTGAATAATAAATGGCTAAGTCTTGTCAGGACTTAGAATTTATCAGAGATTTAAAAGTGCCGCAGCATTATCGTGCAGTATTTTTTTATTTTGTTCTTCTGAAAAACCAAGGCTTAAAAAGAAGTCAAGCTCAGATTTATGATCCCACATTGGGAAATCAACACCGAAAACAACTCTGTCAAAGCCATAGCTTTTAATAATTTCACGGCTTCTTACTTTACCTAAATAAGTAAATGAACTTGAAGTGTCAATAAAGCAGTTTTCGTTAAGTAGAAATTCCATGGCGAGATCATAAAGAGACCAGCCGCCAAAATGTGCGCCGATAACCGTTAGTTTTGGAAACAGTTTTAAAATTTTAGCAAGCCTGCGCGGATGTGAATAGTCATATCTATAATCGCCGCAGTGTATCAAAACAGGAATTTTGCCTTGTATATAATCATATATCGGGAACATTCTTTCATCGTCAAGGTTGAATGTCTGGACATCCGGGTGAATTTTTATTCCTTTAAGACCGAGTTTTACAGCACGATCAACTTCGTCCAAAGGCTTGTCTAAATCAGGATGCATAGCCATAAAGCCTAAAAAACGATCACTGTGCTTATTACATTGGTCTATAATGAAGTTGTTGATGGACTGTACCTGACGGGCAGTAGTTGCAACAGAATGTACAACAAATTTACCAATACCGGCGTTATTGCCGCTATCAAGCAAAACATCAACACTGCCGATTGGTTTAGCCATTTTGATACAGTAAAATTTAGAAACACCTTCAGTAGCCTTTTGAGCTATTTTATCAGGGTAAATATGCGAATGGAAGTCGATTATTTCATACATTTTTTTATTCCTCCGTTTAATCTTAATTAGAAATGATATATAATAGGATATAAAATTTTTACATAAAATGCAAATTTTTTTTGAAAGGAAGTATAAATTATGGCAACATTAAAGCCGTTTAAGGCATTGAGATACAATAAAGAAAGAGTAGGAAAAATAGATAATATTCTATGTCCTCCTTATGATATAATACCAAATGAAAAATTAGCATCTTATATGGAGAAAAGTGAGTTTAATATAATACACTTAGAACGCCCTATAGGAGATAATCCATATGAAAAAGCAGCACAAACCTTAAAATACTTTTTAGACGAAAAAGCTCTTGTGCACGAGAGTGAAAACAGTATGTATATATATGAGGAAGAGTTTGAGATAGACGGGGAAGTAAAATCTTTTAAAGGCTTAATAAGCGGAGTAAAACTTGAAGAATTTTCAAAAAAGATAGTATTGCCTCACGAAGAGACATTATCAAAGGCAAAAGAAGACAGACTTAACCTGATGA
>JAUMXZ010000042.1 GCA_030528905.1 Clostridia bacterium
AAATTTTCTTTCTGACGACTGATTACCTGTTCGTCTGTTAATCCAATATCTATTCTCGGATTATATCTTGTGATATCTTTTTTCATCTTTCATCTCCCTACTTTAAAAAATATATAGCTGCACATACCAAGATAACTTGAAACATCAAAAAAAGCGGCACAAGTATTGTAAACTTTCTGTGTTTAGTTTTATGTCTGAATTTTCTCATAGCAATATATGCGCCGGCTGCTCCAAAACAAAACGCTGATATCAACAGGTTTTTTTCTGAAATTCTTCTTTTATTTCTCACAGAGCATCTCTTATCATAGTAATAGATAAAAAAAGAATAAAAATTTAAAACTGCAATTATTGCAAATAAAACAAAAACAACATCCATATAAAAACCTTACTCTTTTAAAATCAACAAAACAGCTAATATATACCCAAAATATATATTAGCTGTCTATTTATAAATCACTTAAACATTAAATAAAATAACTATAATACTCTACTGAATTACCCCATCAAGATATTGTTCAAGTTCCTCATTTTCTCTTTTCTTTTTGTTATCAAGAATTATAATAATAGATGCTATTACACCTAACAAAGCTGTAACAGCTGCAATGAGGTAAATCAACATAGATAATTTATCATTCTTATACAATACATTTCCAAATCTCAAAGTAACTCCTCCTAACTGAACAATCAATATAACACTATAGATACATCATAACTCTTAGCAAAAAAAAAGTCAAGAATGGAAAAAAATTTTTAACATATAGTTCAAAAAAAACACAACAAAACCCCACATACTATATCTTTTATGTGAGGTTTATATTATGTTTTATTCTAAATCTTTTTAAAAAATTCCATCTGCAAGAAACATATTTATGCTCTATCTTACAAAATAGAGTTTAAACCTCTGCACTGACTTAGATAAAGACCTTGGTTTTTATTATAATTTTCCGTCTTTTTCTATTTTTTCTATTTGAGCTACGCGCTGAGCGTGTCTTCCGCCTTCAAATTCAGTGTTAAGGAATATATCTGTCATTTTCAGGCATTGTTCCTCTGTTATAACTCTTCCTCCGAAAGCTATTATATTTGCATTATTATGTCTGCGGCACATTTCAGCACAGAACTCGTTTGTACAAACCGCTGCTCTTATTCCCTTTACCTTATTTGCAGCTATTGATATACCAAGTCCTGTTCCGCAGAATAGTATACCTTTTTCACACTCGCCGCTTTTAATAGCGTCTGTTACAGCTAATGCGTATACTGCGTAATCCACTGAATCCTCGTTGTTTGTTCCACAGTCTTTATACTCAATATTATTTGCATCGAAATATTTTTTCACTGCTTCTTTTAATTTGTATCCTCCGTGATCTGAACCTAAAGCTATCATAATAAATTCTCCTTTCAAGATTAAACATCAGACCTTATTTTGCCGTTTGCAAAGCTCTCGTTGTGCCTGCGACATTCTTAGATATGTCGGATTCAAAAGATTTGCTGAAGTTGTACTTAGATTTTTAAAATTCTTTTCAACATTCAAAATCATCCCTGAAGCGCTGCAGTATTTAAGATTTGCCGGTGCCACACTCAGATTAAGGTCACATCCATCCCAAACATTATAACATAAATCCGATCCATTTCCAACCATAATAATTCTTTTTGAAAAATATTTCTCTTTTAACTCATTTATAAGGTCCTTACAGGATATAACTCTGTCTTCACACAAACGCTTTATACTTCCATCCTTTGAGTAAAACACTGCATTATAAAGCTGTTCCCGTCTTGCATCTAAGCTTGAGACTATAATACAATCATCGCATATTAAACCATTATAGGCCATTGTTTCCAGCGATGACATACCTATGCACGGTTTATCTGTTGAAAGGGCCATTGCCTTCACTGTAGAAACTCCTATTCTCACTCCTGTAAACGAACCCGGACCTGTACAACATACGAATAAGTCCATATCGCTTACTGATAGCCCGGCACTTTCATAAAGTGAATTTATCATTGGCATCAAAGTGCGACTATGAGTAAAACCGGTGTCTGCATAAAACTCACCGATTATTTTTCCATTTTCGCCAAGTGCCACACTTGCTGAATTTGATGATGAATCAAGCGCAAAAATCTTCATTTTAAATCTTCCTATCTATATCTACTATTCTCTCATTTTCATTTTCCTCGTATCTTATATTTACTGTTATGTCCGGGTTTATAAAATCTATAATATTTTCGCTCCATTCAATAATTTTTATCGAATCACTATCTACATAGTCAAAAAATCCGATAGCTTCTAAATCCTCGTAGTTATCTATCCTGTACATATCGTAGTGATATACTTTATATTTTCCGTAATATTCATTCATAAGCGAGAATGTCGGGCTTGTTACTGTTTGGTCATCTATACTCAAAGCTTTGCAAAGTGCTTTTGTAAAGGTCGTCTTACCTGCGCCTAAGTCACCGAACATTGCTATTAGTTCTTTACCTTTAAGGCTATTTGCAAACTCATCTGCTAACTTTTGCGTATCATATAAACTTTTACAGATAAATCTTTTGTTCATTAAAATAATCCCTCTATATCGCCGTTGTTTTTCACATCCATTTTAAGTGCTGCCGGAGATTTGGGCAAGCCCGGCATTGTCAGAATATTACCTGTATGAACTACCACAAATCCTGCTCCGTTTGATAATGTAACATTTCTTACTGTTATTTTAAAGCCTGTTGGTCTGCCCAACAAAAACTGGTTATCTGATAATGAGTACTGTGTTTTTGCCATACATACCGGTAAATTTCCGGCGCCTATTTTTTCAAATTCCTCGATCATCTTTTCTGTACCGGCTCCAAAAACAACGCCATCTGCACCATATACTTTTTTAGCTATTATTTCTATTTTTTCTTTAATTGGCAATTCTAAATCATATATCGGCTTAAAGTTTGATTCTTCCTGCGATGCTTTAATGACTTCGTTTGCAAGTTCTATTCCGCCTTCTCCGCCTTTTGAGAACACATCTGCCTTTGCAACTTTTACATTCTTCTCTTTGCAGTAATTTTTTATAATCTTTAGTTCCTCGTCTGTATCTGTGTTAAATGTATTTATTGCTACGACAATCGGCAAATTATAGTTTCTTATATTATCTATGTGTGCGCCTAAATTTACTATTCCTTTTTTCAGCGCCTGTATATTTTCAACGGTGAGATCTTCTTTTTTCACTCCGCCATTATATTTCAAAGCTCTTACTGTAGCAACAATAACAACACAAGACGGCTTTAATCCTGCATATCTGCACTTAATATCAAAGAATTTCTCTGCGCCTAAGTCTGAGCCGAAGCCTGCCTCTGTAATGCAGTAATCACCTAATTTCAACGCAAGTTTTGTTGCTGCTACTGAGTTACAGCCGTGTGCTATATTTGCAAAAGGTCCTCCGTGCATAATAGCCGGTGTTGCTTCTAGGGTCTGAACTAAGTTTGGTTTAATCGCATCCTTTAAAAGAACTGCCATTGCTCCCTGAGCATTTAAGTCTTTTGCATATACCGGTTTTGAATCGTAGGTAAATGCTACCAAAATATTTGAAATTCTCTCTTTTAGGTCTTCTAAATCTTTTGCTAAACACAGTGCTGCCATTATTTCACTTGCTACTGTTATAATAAATCCGTCTTCTCTTGGCACTCCGTTGATTTTTCCGTTTAATCCTGCAACTATATATCTTAATTCTCTGTCATTCATATCAAGACATCTTTTAATTGCTATTCTTCTTGTATCTATCTGAAGGCTGTTTCCGTGATGTATATGATTATCAAGCATTGCACACAAAAGATTATTAGCGCTTGTTATTGCGTGCATATCACCGGTAAAGTGAAGATTTATATCCTCCATAGGTATAACCTGCGAATAACCTCCTCCGGCTGCACCACCTTTTATTCCGAAAACAGGACCTAATGACGGTTCTCTTAGCGCTATGACTGTGTTTTTGCCGATTTTGTTCATAGCCTGTCCTAATCCTACGGTTACTGTTGTTTTGCCTTCTCCTGCCGGAGTCGGATTTACCGCTGTTACAAGGACCAACTTTCCATCTTTGCTGTCTTCTAATCTTTTATTTATACTTGAATTTATCTTTGCCTTATACTTACCGTAAAATTCAAGTTCATCCTCTTGTATCCCGATTTTCTCAGCTATCTTATTTATTGGTAAAATATCCGCTTTCTGTGCTATTTCAATATCACTTAACATATAGTTTATTCTCCTTTTTATTGTGTTATTATGTGTTTTTTGTGTCTAATTTAATATGTGAAGCTTTTACAAGCTCTTTTATATCCACTCCGGATTTATTTTCAGGCTCAGATGATCTTTCTATATAGGCTAAATATTCAATATTTCCCTTAGGGCCTTTTATAGGTGAAAAATCTATGCCTAAAACCGAGAAACCTATAGATATAATAAACTCAATGATATCATTTATTACATCCATATGTACTTTTTCATCTCTTACAACTCCGTTTTTGCCTATATTTTCTCTGCCTGCCTCAAATTGAGGTTTGATTAAACACACCATCTGAGCATTATCAGCAAGAAAGTTTTTCACTTTCGGCAAACATATTTTCAGGGAAATAAATGAAACATCTATGACCGCAAAATCAATTTTTTCAGTTACTTTATCTTCCTCTAAGTACCTTATATTTGTTCTTTCGTAATTTACAACCCTTTTATCATTCCTGAGTTTCCAGTGAAGCTGACCATAACCAACATCTACAGCGTAAACTTTTTTTGCTCTGTTTTGCAGCATACAATCTGTAAAACCTCCGGTTGACGCTCCTATATCCATACACACTTTATCCGAAAGGATAATGGGGTATTTTTTCATAGCTTTTTCAAGCTTCAGCCCTCCTCTGCTCACATATGGATTTTGACTGCCTCTTATCTCTATTTCACAGTCAACAGGGTATGTTGTGCCCGGTTTGTCGCATTTTTGATTGTTTATATACACTATCCCCGACATTATCAAAGCTTTTGCTTTTTCTCTGCTTTGCGCTTTCCCCGACATCACTAAAAGTGTATCAAGGCGTTCTTTTTTTGACAAATATACCATCTCCGTACATCATCTATATATTAACAAATTCATAAATCGTCTGCTTTATCGATTGCGCATCAAGACCTATACTAATAAGTGAGCTTTCCACCGAGGCCTGACTAACAAATTTGTTTTCAACAGCAATAGGTTTATATTCACCCTCAAAGTTTTTCCTCACTAATTCTATTCCAAAACTCTGCGCTATGCCGCCATTTAAAACCGATTCCTCAAAGAAGAAGACCTTTTTGCAACCCAAAACCTCTTTTACTACTCCGTTTGAAACAGGCTTTATCCTGTTTAGCTTTATTATTTTTATATTTATATTATCTTTTAAAAGTTGCTCTCTTGCCAAACAAACATTTGAAAAAATTCTTCCGTATGTAACAACAGCAATATCAGACTCAAAGTACGTGTCATATGGATTGTTCGTATTTACATAATACTCCGGTTTATAAAGCTCTGCTCCTCTTGGATATCTTACTGCTGATAGATTTGCATTACTACTCAGGCAGGAAATTAAATCGCGTCTTATTTCTTCAAAAAACGATGGTGAATATATTACACTGTTTGGAATAGAATTAAGCATAGAAACATCAAACAGTCCCTGATGAGTTTCGCCGTCTTCACCCACTACACCTGCTCTGTCTATTGCCAACACAACTTTTGATTCCTGTATTGCCACATCGTGTATAAGCTGGTCATAAGCTCTTTGTAAAAAAGATGAATACACTGCTACTACAGGCTTTAGTCCATTAAGTGACAGTGCTCCTGCAAAGGTTACTGCGTGTGCTTCAGCTATACCTACATCAAAGAATCTTTCTCTATACATCTTTGAAAAATCCGTCAGGCCTGTACCGTCAGTCATAGCGGCTGTTATTGCACAAATTTTATCATTATCTTTTGCAAGTTCACATATTACCTCTCCGAAGACCTTTGAAAAATTCGACCCTGAAGATTTACCTTTACCGGTGTTTACATCAAATGCTGATACCCCGTGAAAATCTCCCGGCTTCTCTTCTGCGAATTTATACCCTTTGCCTTTAACTGTTACTGTGTGAATAAGCACCGGTTTATCAAAATCTTTTGCAATTTCTAAAACTCTGCACAAATCTTTCATATTGTGTCCATCTATCGGTCCATAATATGTAAAGCCCATATATTCAAACAT
This sequence comes from Clostridia bacterium, assembly GCA_030528905.1. GTDB lineage: Bacteria > Bacillota > Clostridia > Oscillospirales > Acutalibacteraceae > JAUMXZ01. The sequence goes on from JAUMXZ010000042.1 coordinate 6,223, forward strand.
TGTGCTGTCATACATCAAATCTTTTAACAGCGTTTTAAATTTATTCCATGCCCGACTTATAAGTTTTCCTACTATCGGAACTTTTTCTATTATTTTGCCAAACGCATTTCTTGCCTTTATATAATATTTTTTTGTTCTTATTCTGGCTAAATATCTTGCCATAGAGCCTACATTTTTTGATATTGACATATTATTGTCGTTTAGAATAACGATTAAGTTTTTATTCTTTTTCCCGGCATTATTAAGACCCTCATACGCAAGACCGCCGCTTAAAGATCCGTCACCTATTACAGCTATTACTTTTCCTTCTTCGTTTCTGAGTTTTTTTGATTCCGATATTCCCAAAGCAGCTGAAATTGATGTGCTGCTATGCCCTACATTAAACCCATCGTACTCACTCTCAGCAGTTTTCGGAAACCCTGAGATTCCATTTTCTGTTCTTATCGTATCAAATTGACAAAGTCTTCCGGTAAGAATCTTATCTGTATAACATTGATGACCTACATCCCAAATAACCTTGTCTTTTGGCCTGTTAAAAATCCTGTGAATAGCTACTGTTAATTCTACTACTCCAAGATTTGATGCTAAATGTCCTCCGTTTTTTGCGACTGTTTTTATTATCTTTTCTCTTATCTCTTTACATAATACATCAATTTCATCGCAGGATAATTTTTTTATATCCTCCGGCAATTTAATTTTACCGAGTAATTTTTCTTTTTGCATTTATTTTTTTCAACACCTTTAGTCTAGATAGGATTAAAACAACAGTGCATCTTAAATGTGTAAAAATCCCGGTTTTTCTAATTTTTACGATTTTCAAGATATAATGCCAATTCTTTTAAAAATTTTGTATCTCCGTCAAATACATCAAGTGCTTTCAAAGCCTTCTCAGTAAGTTCTCTTACCTTTTTTCTTGATCTGTCAATTCCGTTTATGGAAACATATGTCATCTTATTTTTACTGATATCACTTTTTACCGGTTTGCCTAAGGTTTCATTATCAGAAGTTAGGTCCAATATATCATCAACTATTTGGAATGAAAGCCCTATTGCCTTTGCATACTCATCTGCTGCCATCACTTTATTTTCGTCATCACTGCTTATCATACAGCCCATTTTACACGCAGCTCTTATGATTGCTCCGGTTTTCTTTTCATACATCTTTAAAACTATATCTTCTGTTGCTTTTTTATCTTCGTAATAAAGATCTATTGCCTGTCCGCCCATCATACCATAGACGCCGCTGCTTTTAGCAAGTTCATATGCGCATTTTATTGCTCTGTTTTGAGTTTTTGTTTCTTTTGCCGCTTTTGAATCAAGCATAATCTCATATGCGTAGTTAAGAAGCGTATCACCTGCTAAAACTGCTGTTGCCTGTCCGAACTCGATATGATTTGAGGGCTTTCCTCTTCTCATATCATCATCATCCATACACGGTAAATCGTCGTGTATCAAAGACGAGGTGTGTATCATTTCCACTGCACAGGCAAACGGTAAGGCTAAATTTATATCTCCGTTACAAGCCTTGCAAAACTCCAAAGTCAACAGCGGTCTTATCCTTTTGCCTCCATTGAGAAGGCTATATTCTACTGATTCAACTAATCTACTATCGTAAAGCTCTGTTTTCGGTATATACTCTGTTAATGCTTTATTTATAAGCTTTATATATTCCTCGTTATAGCTTACATTATTACTCATTTTATTTCACCTCATCAAACGCTTTATTTATAGTAGTTATTTTAAGCTCAGCCTTGTTAAGAATTTTATAGCAATCAGAAACAAGCTTCATTCCTTTTTCATATAAATTTATTGAATCTTCCAAAGAATCCGTACTGTTTTCCAGCTTACTAAGTATATTTTGTAATTCATCTATTTTTGTTTCAAAACTTGTTGTTCTTCCCAAACTAATTTACCTCCGTATTTGTCGCTATACATTCTATATATCCATCTTCCATTTTGATGTTCAAATGCTGACCTTTGTTTACATCTTTTGCTTTCTTTATTTGTTTGCCGCTTTCATCTGATACTACAGCATATCCTAAAGACAGCATTGTTACAGGATTAAGTGCTTTTAGCTGTGAGGACAGCTTGTCTAACAAAGACACTTTTTTTAAAACAATATCCTGTACTGATTTATAAAGTAAACTTTGGTACAGCTTTATACTCTCAATTTTAGTTGCTATTTTATTTTCGTATGAAAATTTTTCCATTGTTTTACTGAGTCTGTCAACCTCTGAAAATTCAAAATTTAATTTCTGCTTTATCAAAGAATCTAAACTCTTTTTAATGTTATCAAGTGTTAAATAAATCTCCTTAAAATCCGGCACTGACACTTCTGCTGCAGCTGAGGGTGTAGGCGCTCTTAAATCTGCTGTCAGATCGCATATTGTAAAATCTGTCTGATGGCCTACTCCTGAAACTATCGGGATATTAGAATTATAAATTGCATATGCAAGTTTTTCATCGTTAAACGCTGATAAGTCTTCCTGTGAGCCTCCGCCGCGAGCTATTATTATAAGATCGATGTCTTTCATTGAGTTGAACATTTCTATTGATGAGACTAAACTTTGTGCGGCCTCTTTGCCCTGAACAAGTGCTGATTTTATTACCAATTCTGCAAGCGGAAAACGCCTTTTAAGCACATTTTTTATATCTTCCTGTGCTGCTGAATCTTTAGCTGTTATCAATCCTATTTTTTGAGGGTATTTAGGTAGTTTCTTCTTTTTGCCGTCATCAAACAAGCCTTGTTTGAGAAGCTTTTCTTTAAGCTGTTCAAATTCAAGCACAGCACTTCCCAATCCATACGGCTGCATATCATATACATAAAGCTGATACTGGCCCATAGATTCATAAACGCCCAGACTTGCTCTTATTAAGACCTTTAATCCGTCACTTGGTATGAACTTGATTCTTTTTGCATAATCGCTGAACATCACACATCTTATTACACTTTTGTTGTCTTTCAGCGAAAAATACATATGCCCTGACTTGTAGTGGTTTTTAAAGTTGGAAATTTCGCCCTCCAGGAAGAAATTTGACAAATTCTCATCCTCATCTATTATAGATTTAAGATAAAAGTTTATCTGTGATACTGTAAATACTATCATATTTTATCGTTTTCCTGTTCTTCGCTTGCTTCTTTAGTCTCTTCATCTTGTTTTGTTAAATCTTTGAAGAAACTTGACAAAATTCCGTTTGCAAACGAGGAATCTTCCGTGCCGGCATAAATTTTTATAAGCTCTACTGCCTCATTTATCGAAACACTCATGGGAATATCCTCATAAAGCATCTCATAAACCGCAAGTCTTAAAATGGAAAATGTTACCTTTGGTATTCTGCTGTTTTTCCAGCCTATGCTGTACTTTTGTATTATGTTGTCTATTTGTTCTATATGTTCAGACACGCCCTTGAACACCTTTATTGCATATTGGTCAACTTCTATGTCTCTTGCAAGCATCGCCTGTTCTACTATATCTTCAATGTCAGAATCATTGAAAATCTTCTCAAACAAGAAGAAAAACGCTTGCTCTCTTGCTTCGCGTCTTGTCATTTCACGTCTTGTCATATTAACTGTCCTTTCGCTATATCCTAATGTCATTTATTTCCCTGTAAATTTTGATTTATACCTTTATCAGGCAATATACTTATCCTCACAAACTCCAATCCTGATAAGCATACTATTATCCTACCCTATATCATACCACAATAATACCATAATTTGCAATAACCTTACTACTACAGATTTACTATTTCAGCGGTTTTTATAAATTTGTTCTTCTGATAAAAAAATAATAATTTTTTGTAAGCATTATTGATAAAAAACTCTTTATTTCCTTTGCAAAATATGATATAATATCTGCGTTATTGTATATTGGGTTAGTTTTGTGTTTAATCCGATATCACCTTAACCTTAAAATGTCAAAAGGGTGAATGATTTGAGTCTTTTTTCGTCACATAAACTGCTAAAAAATTTTATAGGTCGTAAACCTACTGAAAAATATGATGATTATATTGTTGAAGGAATAGATAAAGAACATTATCTTGATACTATGTACGGCTACCTTAACTGGTATCTGGCTCAAGATACTAAAAATGTAACCATTATGTCCGATGACGGACTTAAACTGTATGCTTCTTTGCTTATGTGTCCAAACAGTAAAAATTTCGTTATCGGCAGCCATTCCTTATTCGGTTGCGGCATAAACGATTTCGCTCCGTTGTCTGAATTTTACCATAACCTGGGCTTTAATATGCTCTTGCCCGATCATAGAACTCAGGGCAAAAGTGAGGGCGAATATGTTTCTTTTGGTGCTTTTGAAAAAAATGATCTGATAAAATGGATTTATTATATACTGGATCGCTTCGGCAATGATTCTAAAATAATTTTACACGGCGTTTCTATGGGCGCAACTACTTCTTTATTAGCCGGTTCTATGAACCTTCCTGATAATGTGAAAGCTATAATCTCAGACTGCGCTTTTACCGATCCCATTTCTTTTTTGAAGTATCAATTAGGCCGTCATCACCTGCCGGCAAATTTTATTCTGAATCCCCTTTTTACAAAAATTGTAAGCAAATATGTGGAAAAATGTGTGGGCATTAACATTTGTAATGTGAATACTATAGATTCACTGAAAAAATCCTCTATCCCCATCTTGTTTATACACGGCGATCAGGACGATATTGTCCCTGTTGATATGTGCTATAAAAATTTTGAGGCCTGTAATTCCGAAAAGAAAATGCTTATCGTTAAAAATGCTACCCATGCCAAATCCCACTATATTGA
>JAUMXZ010000007.1 GCA_030528905.1 Clostridia bacterium
TGTCAGGAGTACGGGCAAAGACGGACTTATAAAGTTAAATAAATACCTGAAAAATTTACCTACGGTAACAGTTAAGGGAAAGACATATTTTTTCATAAATGGAATAGGTCTTGGACTTGATGGCCATTGTTGTGCACAAAAGGAGATAGCAAACAAGAACCAAAAGAAAGCTAACTATGCCTCAATAGCATTAAAGGGATTTATGTATAAATTCTCGCCTATGAATGCTGTAGTTACTGTTGACGGTGAAACAATAAAATATAACAATGTATGGCTTGCCTCGTCAATGTATGGGTCATTTTACGGCGGCGGTTTGCCACTAGCTCCAAAGCAATACAGACTAAACCCGGAAAATAGTTTAACGTCTGTTGTAGTAAACTGCAAAAATCGTATGAGAATCGTTGCGGCATTTCCGTCTATATTTAAGGGTACGCATACAAAATATGATAAATTGGTTCATATACGGACCGGACATGAGATAAAAGTTGAGCTTGAGAAGCCGTCGGATATGCAAATTGACGGTGAAACAATATTCGGTGTGTCATCATACACGGTAAGATCTGCAAAATATAATGACAGATTTAGCAAAAAAGCTGCTAAAGCCGCTAAATAAAGTGATGACTAAAGAGTGTGTCAATAAGTAAGGGCACACTCTTTTTATAAATTCTGAGTTTTAGGTAAGATAATTGAAAGGGAATAAAAAATATGGTATAATGATAGGACTTTAATAACTATGGAGGTATTATATGGGAGTTAGAAATGATTTAAGAAATATAGCAATAGTAGCACACGTAGATCATGGAAAGACAACCCTTGTAGATAAAATGCTCAAACAGAGTGGAATATTCAGGGAAAATGAGGAAGTATCAGATAGGGTTATGGATTCAAGTGACCTTGAAAAAGAAAGAGGAATAACGATACTCTCAAAGAACACAGCGGTAATGTATAATGATGTAAAGATAAATATACTTGATACACCGGGGCACGCAGACTTTGGTGGAGAAGTCGAAAGAATCTTGCTTATGGTAGACGGAGTATTGTTATTAGTAGATGCTTTTGAAGGCTGTATGCCGCAGACAAGATTTGTTCTGAAGAAAACATTGGATTTAGGTAAAAAAGTATTAGTAGTAATAAATAAAGTGGACAGGCCCGGGGCAAGACCGCAGGAAGTTGTAGATGAAGTATTGGATCTATTCATAGAACTTGGTGCAGATGAGGAGCAGATAGATTTTCCGGTAGTCTATACTTCAGCCAAAGACGGGACAGCTTCACTTGAAAGTGATAAAATGGAAGCTGATTTAACAGTATTATTTGAAACTATATTAGATAAAATACCGGCTCCTGAGGGTGATTTTGACAAACCACTGCAGCTGCTTTTTTCGACAATAGATTATGACGATTATATAGGCAGAATAGGAGTGGGAAGAGTTTTAAGAGGAAGCGTAAAATCAGGCCAGATGATAACACTATGTCACGAGGGAGATGTCAACAGGAATTATAAAATAGGTAAAATTTATAAATTCGAAGGGCTAAACCGAGTTGAAGCACAAGAAGCAACAGTGGGCGATTTAGTGGCAATATCAGGACTTGCAAACCTCAATGTGGGCGACACAGCCTGTTCACCTGATTGCATAGAACCGATAGAATTTGTAAGAATAAATGAGCCAACAGTGTCTATGATGTTTATGGTTAATAATAGTCCGTTTGCCGGAAGAGAAGGCAAGTATGTAACATCAAGGAATATAAGAGACAGATTATTCAAAGAGATAGAAACGAATATAGCTATGCGAGTGGAAGACACCGATTCTACAGATACATTTAAGGTATCAGGAAGAGGGGAGCTTCATTTGTCGATATTGATAGAAACGATGAGAAGACAAGGCTATGAGTTTCAGGTTTCCCGCCCGACTGTAATTTATAAGGAGATAAACCAAAGACAATGTGAGCCGATAGAGCTTTTGATAATTGAAGTGCCGGATAACTATGTTGGAATAGTAATGGAGAAGCTCGGAACAAGAAAAGCAGAGTTTGTAAATATGAGCACAAGAGATAATGGAGTTACTCACCTTGAATTTAAAATACCGGCAAGAGGACTTATGGGTTATCAGTCAGAATTTTTATCAGATACAAACGGAAACGGAATACTCAATCATATTTTTGAAAGCTATGAGCCGTACAAAGGAGATATAGTACAAAGGCAGCAAGGGTCGCTTATTGTGCACGAAGCAGGAGAAACTACCGGCTATGGACTTTTTGCAGCACAGGACAGAGGCAGATTATTTGTCGGGCCCGGAGTTGAAGTTTATGAAGGAATGGTAATAGGGGCAAGTCCGAAGTCAGAGGATATAGTGGTTAATGTGTGCAAGAAAAAACACGCAACAAATACACGAGCTTCCGGCTCAGACGAAGCCTTAAAACTTGTTCCGCCGACTAAAATGAGTTTGGAAAATTCTCTTGAGTTTATAACAGATGATGAACTTGTAGAAATAACTCCGAAAAATATAAGGATAAGGAAAAAGATATTGAATAAAGAGTTAAGGCTGAAAAAAGCAAACAAGAAAAAGAATTAGGAGATAAAATGTTAATTGCAGATTCTTTGTTATATGGATTATATATGGGAGTAGTGGGATTTTTTGTTCCTTATATATTACCGATTTACTGTTTTTATCAAAGTATGATTAGAGAAGAAAATATCGGAAAAACTATTTTTTCCGGACGAATCCCAATCTATGCGGCTGTGTTTTTGCTGATATTTACCGGGCAAAGAGTGATAATAGAGTCACAATGGGTTTATATTGCTGTAAATATTTTATCAGCAATACTATATTTGTATATTGCGTTTAATCTTATAACAGATGTAAGAACAGACAGGATAAACAGACAGCAAAGAGAGTACGAAGCAGATATTTATGAGGATATAAATGATTTTAGTAATAGAATCAGCCGAAAAATTACAGATCCATCACCGTTTTTAATGTCGCTGATGATTACACTTCTTTCGTCAGATTTTATATATTGGTGCGATTTTTCAATTTATAGTGTAATAATAAAAATAAATTATAAAAACGAATCTATGGGCCTTATAAACATATTGATATTCATTGTAGCTCTTATTATTACTTTATTTGTGATGGATATTATCTTTTCAAAATTTTCAAAAATATTTGGCAAGTATATAAAAAAGCTTATATACAAGCCGTTTACCATTACGCTGTCAATTTTATTTTTAATAGTTGCCGCTGTAAATGTTTATGAAGTTGCTGTGCTTTTTTGGTAAAGCACAATAGATAGGAGTGACAAAATTGAATTGTCCGTATTGTAATTATAACGACACAAAAGTATTGGATTCAAGGCCTACTTCGGGCGGAAAAAAGATAAGACGACGCAGAGAATGTATATCCTGCAGGAAGAAATTCACAACTTTTGAGCAGGTGGAAACTATGCCTGTAATGATAATTAAAAAAGATAACTCAAGAGAAGCGTTCAAAAGAGAAAAACTGATAAACGGGCTTTTAAGAGCCTGTGCAAGCAGACCTGTTTCTGTTAATGATATAGAAAGAATAGCAGATTTAATAGAGCAGAAGCTGGTAAATGATATGGAAAAAGAATATCCGTCAAGTATAATAGGTGAATATGCAATGCAGGAGTTAAAGAAGCTTGATGATGTTTCTTATGTCAGGTTTGCATCAGTATATAAGCAGTTTAAAGATATAAATTCATTTATGGAAGAACTCAAACAGCTTATAAATAATTAGCGTTTAAAGGTGATTTTTATGTATGTTCTTAATTGTGAAAATATGAATAAGTTAGAGTATTCAGCGGTGGAAAACGGAGATAGTTTTCTGCGCCTTATGCAAAATGCGGGAAGAGCGGTTTTTGAGTTTATCATAGGCAATTTAAAAAAGGCGACTAAAAAGGTTGTAGTTCTATGCGGTAAGGGTAATAATGGAGGCGATGGCTTTGTAATCGCAGAGTTGCTGTCTGATGCCTGCGTAGATGTGAATGTAGTGCTTACAAGCGGTGAACCCGGCACAGAAATTGCTGACTTTTATTTTAAAAGAGTTTTAAAAAAATCGATTCCTGTTTTAAAATATTGCAATGAAAATAAAGACCGCGTATTTTCTTTGATTGATGATGCAACGCTGGTAGTAGATTCAATTTTTGGCATAGGCTTTAAAGGTGAGCCAAGAGAAGATATGGCGTGTTTGTTCAAACGAGTCAATAGTTCAAAGGCAAAAGTTATAAGCGTAGATCTTCCAAGCGGGTTGAGCTGTGACGGACTTTTGGTTAAAGGAGAATTTATAAAAGCCGATTATACAGTTACATTCTCAGCACTAAAGCCTGTTAATGTGTTATATCCAACCTCGGATTATTGCGGGCAGGTTTTGGTAAGAAGTGTAGGGATAGAAGAGAATTTATACAGAGCTGTCGGATACGAAATGAAAGTTATAGACAAAGAAGTATTAGCTAATGTTTTAAAACCAAGAAAGCTAAGTGCTAACAAGGGGAGCTTTGGCATACTTCTTAGTATTTGCGGAAAATATGGTATGGCCGGAGCAGCAATTTTAGCAGCAAAAGCAGCATTGAGAAGTGGGGTAGGGCTTGTTGAAGCAGCTGTTGTCAAGAGCATATATCAGGTTATGGCCTCAAATGTGTTAGAACCGGTCTATACAGTATTGGAAGAAACAAAAAACAAGTCGATAAGCAAAGAAAATAAAGAGCTGATAAAAGAGCGGCTAAAGCAGGCATCTGCCTGTTTGATAGGCTGCGGCTTAGGAACAGACGACGATGTTTTAGAAATTTTAAAGTGCGTTGTAGAAAATTCAGAAGTGCCGGTAATAATTGATGCAGATGCGATAAATGTACTTGCAAAGAATTTAGAAATATTAAAAAAAGCAAAAGCACCGATAATATTAACGCCTCACCCGGGCGAGATGGCAAGACTTTTAAAAACTACTGTGTCAGAAGTGCAGTCTGACAGAATGAATACAGCTAAAGAGTTTTCAATGAAGCATAATGTTTATCTTGTGCTCAAGGGCGCAAACACAATAGTCGCAGAACCGTGTGGGGAGGTCTATGTAAATGTCAACGGAAATCCCGGTATGGCAAAGGGCGGCTCAGGAGATGTGTTATCAGGTATAACAGCGTCATTAGCAGCTCAGAACAGTGATATAACAAGCAGTGTGTTAAGTGCTGTATATATTCACGGGGCAATAGGTGACAGGTGTGTAGCAAAATATTCACAAATTTCTATGACGCCAAGCGATATGATAGAAGAATTAAATCAATTTTTTAGCGATTATGAGAAAGGTAGCTTGTAAAAGCTATCTTTTTGTTTTGTCAGATTAAATATTTTGCTATATCTGATGACTTATGATATAATTTTAAAAAACGAAAGAGGTGTATAAGCTGTGGAAAAAATATCAATTATTATACCGGTATATTTTAACAAAGAGAGTTTAAAGCCGCTTTATGATGATATGAAAGAAAAGGTTTTAACCAAGCTTGAGTGTGAATATGAGATAGTAATGGTCGATGACGGCTCTACAGACGGGTCATACGACGAAATTTGCAGATTAAGCAAGATTGATGATAAAATTATACCTGTAAAGCTTTCAAGGAATTTTGGCCAGCACGCGGCTATTTTAGCAGGGCTTTCAAAATGCACAGGAACGTGTGCTACTATGAAAGCGGCCGATTTACAGGAGCCGTCTGAAATGATACTTGATATGCTCAACAAATACAAAGAGACATCGTGCAAGGTGGTATTGGGCATAAGACAAGAGCGTGATGAGTCGTTTTCAAGAGTGTTTTTCGGAGATCTGTACAGCGCGATAATGAAGAAGTTTATATTAAAGAATATGCCTAAGGGCGGATTTGACTGCTTCTTAATAGATCGTCAGGTTATAGATGTATTAAATATGATGGAAGAGAAAAACACATCACTGATGGGACAAATTTTATGGAGCGGATTTAAAACAGAGAAAGTGTACTATAAAAGGCAAAGACGAGAGATAGGAAAATCAAAATGGACATTGTCAAAGAAGGTCAAGCTGTTTTTTGACTCCATATTCGGATTTTCATATTTGCCGATAAACTTAATTTCGGTAGCAGGCGCGATATTCTTTTTATGCGCGATGATAGGTCTTATATATGTACTTATAGCAAAAGTTGTTGGGCATATAGATGTAGAAGGGTACACAACGATAATAATAGTTCTTTTACTTGGTTTTGGCGTTACAATGCTTTCATTAGGGGTTATAGGTGGATATATTTGGCGGCTTTTTGACGCAGTAAGGAAGCGACCACCGTTTATAATAGACGAAAGTCCTGACAAAATAACTAAAAAGAATGGGCACGAATAGTTTAAAACATAGAAATCTAAACAAGATATTGACTTTAAGTCATAAAAAATTTACAATAAATATAAACTAAATTTTAATTTTGCGGGAAATTTTGATTATGGATTTTCTGTTATTTAAAACGGAATTTGTGTGGTTTGTTTCTCGTTAAAGTTTGTTTGTTAAGCACTTTTATTTTTAGGGAAAGGATGGTATTCTGTAAAAAAATATTTTTAAATATCGAAAGGGGTATTTTTTATGTTACAAACTATGAAAAAGATCATGGGTAGTAAAGCTTGGGACATCATCTGGCTTGCTTGCGGATGGGGTACATTGATTACTGTTTCTATCCTCTCATTTGACCCGAAGGCTGGCGTAGGTATGCCTGGTTCAGCTGATGATCACTACACAGAGACAATGAATTGGGTTTGGTTTATCGTTACATTAATCGGTGCTATACTTGCTCCGTTGATCGTTAACTTAATGGCTAACCAAAAAGTTAGATTAGGTTCTGGTATTGGAGTAGTTGGTGCAGGACTTGACGTTGCTAACTATTGGAATATGGGAATCATTGGTTCTGTTATGACAGCTGTTTGGGCTTTCATTACATATGTTAAAGGCTTTATCTCATCAGGAAAACAAAAAGGCGAGTTCAAAGCTGCTAAAACATCTAAAAAAGACTTGATTGTCTGCGGTACAGTTGCTTTAATTGGTTGTGCTGTTGCTGTTATATTATATTTTGCTCCTGCTTCAATGTTCGCAGGAACATTTATGGAAGACAATGTTATTAATATCCAAAACGATCCAATGTGGATAAAAATTTGCAACATCATCCTCATCGTATCAATGATGATTTCACAATATTTGCTTACAGCTGGAAATGCCAGTGCTTGGTTTGCTTGGATCATAACAAATATCCTCCAAATTATAACAGCAGGATATGTTGCTTTTGGTTCTGCAGAAACAGGCAACCCTGCATATTTCATCGTTGGCCTCATGTTCATCATCAACACTGTAAAAGGTTGCGTTATGTGGTATGAGCCTTCAGACAAAAAGGCTAACGCTTAATTTCCTTAGTTATATAAAAGTGCTTTTATGCTCTGACATATTTTATGTCAGAGCATTTTTCTTGTATGGAAAATATAGATAAAGAAAATATATTATAAAAATGTTGACAAAAAATTATGAAGAATAGTATAATATTGAAGTGTGATGGATGTGTGCCATCCAAATTAGGAGGTGTTGGATATTTTAGAGGAAAATGTAAATGAGCAAACTGAGATAGTTGTTCAGGATATTGATGTCGAAGAGCTTGAGCAAGAACAGGATAAACCAGAGAAAAAAACTGTTTGGCATTGGATTCTTGTTGTAATAGGTATAATTTTGTGTATGATATATATACCGATATTGATCATAAATGGGATATTTTTAGCTAAAACTTATATAGATCATGACAGAGTCCCGATGTTAGCAGGTTACGCTCCACTTATTGTACTATCGAACTCAATGTATCCTGATATGAAAAAAGGAGACTTGATAGTAACCAAAGAAACTAGTTTGGAAGATGTACAAGTAGATGATGTAATTACTTTCTATGCCTCAGAGGATCAGACAGATTTTGATGTTATAACTCACCGTGTTGTAGAAATTAGAGCTACTGATTCGGGGGAAATTTCTTTTGTTACTAAGGGTGATGTTAATACCGGTACAGATAGTGATCTGGTAACGCAAGCTAATTTTATCGGAAAGAGGATTGTAGTCTTTCCGGGTGTCGGAGACATCATTGTATTTCTCTCATCTCCGGCCGGCATAATAATCTGTGTTTCCATACCGTTAGTTATATTCTTGTTATATGAAATTTTAAAAAGAAAGAGATTCTACAAAAAGAAAGACAAGGATACAGAGAAGCTGTTACAAGAGCTCGAAGAATTAAAGAGAAGTCAGTCAAGTGTTAAGTTCCTTGAAGAGTCTTATTCAGGTGAATCGAGTGAAGAATCAAAATCGGACGATAATGTAAGTAGTACACAGGAATAACTCAAATAAAACAAAAAAGTTCTGAAGTGAAAACTTCAGAACTTTATTTTTACATAATATTTGCCACACGGACTTTTGTCGTGTTAATACAATTTGGAGCAGATAATAATTATGCTGCGGTAGTTTTATTGTTGTAGTTTAAATTACTTCTTTTAAACGGGTGTCTTTTAATCCGAAACTGATTGACAGAGCTCTGTCAATACCGGACATACAATTAACGCCGACAAAACCCATTTTTTCTCTCAAGCGGGTTTTATCAAGAGTTCTTATTTGTTCGAGAAGAACAACAGAATCTTTAGTTAAGCCGCTGGTATCAGCTTTAAGTTTTATATGAGTGGGCAGAGCAGACTTAGTTTGCTGACTGGTAATAGCAGCAGCAATAACAGTAGGGCTGAATTTGTTGCCGACATCATTCTGGATTATCAAGACGGGTCTTACGCCACCTTGTTCGCAGCCTATAACAGGGCTTAAATCCGCATAAAATATATCTCCACGCTTTATGTTCATTTTTCACACTCCGAATCATTGATAAATAATTTTTAAGACAATAATATTATTTACAGTAAAAATAAATTTTAATCAGAAAAGGAGTAAATAATTTTGCTTAATTTCATAATATTTAAGAATGATTCAAATTGACATTATTAAGAGAGGGAAAACGAATAAAAATTTTTAAAATTCAGCAACGCCGGTAGTTCTGGGGAAAGGCAGAACATCTCTTATATTTTGGATACCGGTAAGGTACATAATAAGTCTTTCAAAGCCAAGGCCGAAGCCTGAGTGTTTAGTACCGCCGAAACGACGAAGATCGATATACCACCAATAGTCATTCGGGTCAAGGTTGAGCTCATTCATACGCTCAAGGAGTAAATCGAGTCGTTCTTCACGCTGACTTCCGCCGATAATCTCACCGATACCGGGAACAAGAAGATCCATAGCAGCAACAGTTTTCTGGTCGTCATTCTGGCGCATATAGAAAGATTTTATTTCTTTTGGATAATCTGTTACAAAGACTGGTTTTTTAAACACCTGTTCTGTGAGATATTTTTCGTGTTCTGTTTGCAAGTCAGCGCCCCAGGAGGCCTTATATTCAAAATTATCATTATTTTTCTCTAAAATTTCAATAGCCTGTGTATAAGTAATTTTAGCAAAGTCAGAATTTACAATGCTGTTAAGTCGATCAAGAAGACCCTTGTCGACAAATTGATTAAAGAATTTAAGTTCTTCAGGGCAATTTTCGAGTACATATTTTATAACGAACTGTATCATATCTTTTGCTATGTCCATATTTTCCTGCAGGTCTGCAAAAGCGATTTCAGGTTCAATCATCCAAAATTCGGCAGCGTGTCTTTGAGTATAAGATTTTTCAGCTCTAAAGGTAGGGCCGAAGGTATAAACCTTACCAAAAGCCATAGCCATACATTCTGCTTCAAGCTGCCCGGAAACAGTCAGGGAAGTATGTTTTTCAAAGAAGTCCTGTTTGTAGTCTGTTTTACTATCGTCATTTAAGGGGATATCATCAAGATTAAACGAGGTCACAGTAAACATTTCGCCGGCACCTTCGCAGTCGCTTCCGGTGATGATAGGGGTATGGGCATAGATAAATCCGCGATCGTTAAAAAATTTGTGTATTGCAAAGGCTGCAACTGAGCGCACTCTGAAAGCAGCGTTAAAGGTGTTGGTTCTTGAGCGAAGATGGGCAATAGTTCTTAAATACTCAAGAGTGTGTCTTTTTTTCTGGAGTGGATAATCCGGAGTAGAAGCGCCTTCTATTTCTATTTTTTCAGCGTGGATTTCAAAGGGCTGTTTAGCGTTAGGAGTAGCAATAAGAGTACCGGTAACGATAATAGCAGCACCGACATTAAGTTTTGTTATTTCTTTAAAGTTGTCGATTTTACCGTCCTCAAAAACCACCTGCAGACAAGGAAATGTACTTCCGTCGTTAATTTGGATAAACCCAAGAGCCTTTGAATCTCTTAAAGTTCTGATCCAGCCGCAAACGGTAATTGTTTTTTGGTCATAGAGATTTATGTTATCACAAATATCTTTAATGTATGTTTTTTTCAAAAATAATACCTCTTTTCATAAAAAATAAATAAGCGTATACAAACAGTTTAAAATAAAAACAGGAAAAAATCAAGTACAGCTTTTTGATTAAACAGACATATTCAAAAAGCTATACTTAAACAGAAGTTAATATTAGTAAAAAGATAAGGGATAGTTAATAGCCCATTTGGCCGAAGAGAGATTCGTCATTTTTAATCCAATCTTCGACATTGATGGTTGTGAAATTATCATCATCATTTCTTATTATGACTTTATCAATACCGGCATTTATGATAAGTCTTTTACACATAGAGCAGGGTGCGGCATTTTCGACATAGTTTCCGGTTTTTGCATCTTTACCTACTAAGTAAAGGGTCGCACCTATCATATCGGTTCTTGAAGCACTTATAATGGCATTTGCCTCAGCGTGAACAGAGCGGCAAAGTTCATATCGTTCGCCGCGGTTGATATTAAGTTTTTCTCTGATACAAAATCCTCTATCGATACAATTTTCTCTTTTTCTGGGTGAGCCGACATAACCGGTAGAAACGATGCGATCGTTTTTTACGATTATAGCGCCATAATTGCGTCGCAAACAGGTACCTCTTTCAAGAACAGTCGAGGCTATATCCAGATAATAATTATCTTTATCTCGTCTTTTCATACATAAAACCTCCGGTAAGAATAATTTAACGAAAATAACATTTATAGATATCGGACAAATTATTTAGATAAGTCGTCAGAAACATTTTTTTCTACATTTTTTATCAGATTATTTAGAGAAGAAGCCAAAACAGGATATTCTTTAGATATTATTTCAGGGGACAGGTTAATAGAATCCCTTTGAGTTTTAGAGAGACCTTTTTCATTGTTTACATTATTTCCGTTAGCAAGAGTCTGAGCTTTAGCCTCATTTATATTTTCATAAGCAGAAACAAGACCCTTATACATATCTGAATTGATAGAGAAGAAGGATGTTGGGTTTTTAGAGTTAGCAGAGAATATAATTCTGAAAATCTTGTATATGGAGGAGAACAGGAAATCTGAAACGACCTTGATAAAAGCCTTATTATTGATTTTTTGGAGTATATCGAATATAATGTGAATGGAGTTTATTATGAGTTTTTTATTAAGGGTAGCAACGATATTTCCTTTAAACTTTTTATCAGAAGTATTACTATCGAACTCAGGAATATCCTCTACAGATAAAACAAGGCCGTTTTTCTCAGGGGAACGACCTAAAAGATAATCTATTGAAACATTATAGTAATCAGCAATTTTAACAACAAAGTCGAGTTTACATTCTCTTATTCCTTTTTCATAGTGAGAAAGAAGAGCCTGAGATATACCTAAATCTTTAGAAGCTTGTTTTTGGCTTAGATTCTTCTCAACTCTTAAAAGAGTGATAACTCTTGCGAAGCTATTTTTTGAAATGATAAAAACCCCCTATATATCACATATTACATCATTAACCGATAAATAATTTTAACACAATGTAAATTATAATAAAAAAAAAACCCTTTGTAAAGGAATTTTTTTCTGAAAAACAAACAAAAATACCACACATTTTATGATATAATTTGACAAATAGCAGTTTAAAGGAGAGATTCGATGAAATCGTATGTAATACACTTTATTCGTTCAGGGCTTACACAGGCCAATGAAGAGGGTATATATGCAGGAACTACGGAATATGAGTTATCTGAAAGAGGAAAAGAAGCTTTATACAGTTTAAAAGAAAGATATACCTATCCTGAAGCACCGATTTTATATTCAAGTCCTATGAAAAGCTGTATAAATACAGCAAAGATTATATATCCTGATAAGACACCGATAATTATAGATCAAATAAGAGAATGTTCTTTTGGCGACTGGGAGGGGAAAAGTTACAAAGAGATTGAAAATGACCCTGAATATTACAGTTGGATTAGAAACAGAGAAAACACAACTCCGCCCAACGGGGAAAGCGGCAAAGAATTCACAAAAAGAGTTTGCACAGCGTTTGATTTAATAGTAACAGGAATGATGAAAACCGGTAATACAGAAGCGATAATGGTAACACACGGAGGAGTTATAGTGACGCTTCTTTGCGCATTAGCTTACCCGAAAGCTGAGTTTTACGACTGGATAGTTGATAATGGCTGTGGATATTCCGTAAGAATAATTCCATCCTTGTGGATGCGTGGCAGAGTAATGGAAGTATTTGATAAAGTGCCAAAAGAAAAAGATTAAATAAACAGCGACTTTGATTTATTATAGATAAGCTTAAAAATAAATAATAGAGTATATTCAAGAGTAATTATTGACGAAAATTGTTTAAAGGTATAAAATTATCTTAGTAGGAAAAATAAAATTTTAAATATTTTAATCAAGGAGGAAACAGTAATGTCTAAGATTTTAATTGAAACTTCTGCAAGACATATTCACGTAACAGAAGAAGACTTGCAAACTTTATTCGGAGAGGGAGCAAAGCTTACCTTAAAAAAAGATCTTTCTCAGCCGGGTCAGTTTGCCTGTTTTGAAAGAGTAGACTTAGTAGGTCCAAAAGGAGAGCTTAAAGGTGTGTCAATATTAGGTCCTACAAGACCGGCAACACAAGTGGAACTTTCTTTGACAGATGCAAGAAAAATAGGTATAGCAGCACCGATAAGAGAATCAGGAGATATAGAAGGGACTCCGGGATGTAAAATAGTAGGCCCTAAAGGTGAAGTTGTGATAGATAAAGGCGTAATTGCAGCTAAAAGACATATACACCTCACACCTATAGATGCAGAGAATCTTGATGTAAAAGATAAGGATATAGTTTCTGTTAAAATTGATACAGAGGGCCGCAGTCTTATTTTTGGAGATGTTGTTTGCAGAGTAAGCGATAAATTTGCATTAGCTATGCACATAGACACAGACGAGTCAAATGCAGCAGCAGCTGCAGGAAAGGTTTTCGGAGAGATAGTAAAATAGTTTTTTTAGAATAGATTATTTGTAATACATAAAAAATTGCATTAAAGGCCGGTGTTTAGCACCGGTCTTTTTTAGCAGTTATAAAATTTAAAATTCCATAATTATTATCATTGACATAATAATAAAATATAAGTAGAATTATTATAAGAGTAAGTTTTCATACTTGGTATTTTCAGCATAAAGGAGGGGATTGAGCTTGTCATCGTGGAATTTTAATTCTTGGGATTTTAAAGATTCTTTTACCTATAAAATGGTAAAAAAGGCCAGAAAGAGTGCCCATAAAACAGTTAAATCAGCGGTAAAAATGGACGCAAAAAGTGCAGAAAAGATTTTAAAAGAAGCTTTTTTTAAGAACTCTTCAAACGACAATCAGCAGGAAATAGATTCACAAAAAAGAACTCCGCCGGGAACTCATAATACAGCATACAGAAAAAGTGAATCAGACAGCACAAATTATACAAATCAATCGAAAAAAGACTATGACAAGGGATATTATAGATATAGCTATGTTAATAACAAGAAAGATAATGAAAATTATGAGGATGTAACTCAAAATAATTTTAATAAGGCGCGAAAAAGCAGTGATAAATTCAAGAAAAATAATACTAATAAATCAAAGTATGTGAAAAAGCAGGACTCCGTAGTGACCGATGTAATAGTGGTAAGAGAAAAATCTTGTGTACCATTTTACAGCGTAATGTTTTTTTGGATCATAAGCGCGTTATTGATGAATTTATATAACATCAGAGATATACTCATCACAGCCGGTATATCCGTTTTAGTGTTTTTCATCTTTTCTAAAATATTTAAAGGCAAGAAGAAATATATAAATATAGAAAAAGAGGCAAAGGAAACAGGAGATGAAAAAGCAGATAAGATAATAAAAAGCGGAATTGAATTTGCAAAGAAAATTCACGAGGCTAATATAGCTATTGAAAATGATATATTATCAGAACAAATCAGCAGACTTGAGGAAGTATGCCTGAAAATAACAGATTTTATAACGGAGAATCCGTCAAAAGCTTCAAGAGTAAGGAAATTTATGAATTACTATCTTCCAACAACTATGAAGCTGCTTGACTCATACGATACTCTTGAAGAACAAGAGGTTAATGGTAAAAATATAAACGAAACAATGAAGAGCATAGAAGATGCAATGGGAACAATAGTTTTGGCTTTTGAAAGACAGCTTGACAGTCTGTTTGAAGATGCTGCTATGGATATATCAACGGATATATCAGTTCTTGAGAATATGCTCGAGCAAGAAGGACTTATAAATTCTAACGAGTAAAAATAATAAAAGGATGTGTGATTATTATGTCAGATTTTACAATGCCTGAGATTGAATTAACTTTAGATACTGAACCGGAGGCTCCAAAGCCTGAGCTTGTCGTGCCGGAGACAAAAGCAAAAGAACTTGTCAAAGAAGTTGTCCAGCAGCAGACCTTCACCCCGGAAGAACAGAGAATGATAGATAGTTTTGCTGAAAAAATCAATATAAAGGACAGCAATATGGTTTTAAAGTATGGATCTAATTCTCAAAAGAAGATTGCAAGTTTCTCAGAAACAGCATTACAAAATGTGAGAACAAAAGATTTAGGCGAAGTAGGAGGATTAGTAACAGATCTTGTAAACGAGCTTAAAGGTTTCTCAACAGAAGAAAAAGAGCGCGGTATTTTAGGCTTTTTCAAAAGACAGGGAAATAAAATAGCAGCGTTAAAAACAAAGTATGACAAAGTAGAAGTGAATGTAGACAAAATAGCTGAGGTCTTAGAGGGCCATCAGCTAAAGCTGATGAAAGATATTGCTATGCTTGACAAGATGTATGATCTTAACCTTATCTATTTTAAAGAGCTTACAATGTATATAGCAGCAGGCAAGAAGAAATTAGAGCAGCTCTTAGCAACAGAACTGCCAAGGCTTAAAGAAAAAGCAGCAAAATCAGGACTGCCCGAAGATGCACAGGCAGCAAATGACTTTGCAGCAAAATGTAATAATTTCGAGAAAAAGATTCACGACCTTGAGCTTACTCGTATGATATCAATTCAAATGGCACCGCAGATAAGACTTATACAAAACAATGATTCGATGATGACAGAAAAGATACAGTCCACTATAGTAAATACCATTCCGCTTTGGAAAAGCCAAATGGTCTTAGCCCTTGGTCTGGCACATTCACAGGAGGCAATAAAGGCTCAACGCGAAGTAACAGATATGACTAACGCACTCCTGAGAAAAAATGCAGATGCACTTAAAATGGGTACAATAGAGGCAGCTAAAGAATCAGAAAGAGGAATTGTCGATATAGAAACACTAAAACACACCAATGAGTCGCTTATTTCTACATTAGATGAAGTTTTAAGAATTCAGGACGAAGGCCGCCAGAAAAGACGCGATGCGGAAAATGAACTTGGTCGAATTGAAAATGAGTTAAAGCAAAAACTTTTGGAAGTAAGAGGATAGAGCTAACAAACAGATAAAAGGGGGCAGATAGATTGTCTAAAGTTATAAAAAACAGATATTTTGCCTGTGCCATTATGTTACTGAGCATTATTTTATGTATAGGATTTGATACATATTTTTCTTTGAATAAGATGCATTCTCAAACCGAACAAAGTTTTTATAAACCGGAAAATACTGCAATACAGACGCAGTTAGATAATAAAGCGAGCAGTGCTAATAAGATTTCAAATTTAGCAAAGAAGTATTATCAAACAACGGAACTGATAATTTCTGATATCGTAAATGCTGCTAATGAGCTTGCCAATGCAGATACTATTTCAAAAAAATATGAAATAAACAATTCGCTTAATCGTGCTGTTGACGCCTTATATTATGCTATGAATAATAACTCAAGCGTAAACAGAGGCGATTTGACAACATTATCAAGTCTATATAACGAGTATAACTCATATAATGATGCTATTTTAAAAAGTGGCTATAACCAGTCAGCAGATGAATATAACGCAATATTATCGCGTTTCCCGGCAAATATAGTACAAAATATAACAAACTTAAAGTCAGCAGAAGTTTTCAAATAGGATTATTTTATTATTAAACAAGAAAAAAGCCCTTAGTCATTATGATTAAGGGCTTTTTATTTATAACACAGATAGTTTTTACGAGGGATTA
Organism: Clostridia bacterium; assembly: GCA_030528905.1. Lineage (GTDB taxonomy): Bacteria > Bacillota > Clostridia > Oscillospirales > Acutalibacteraceae > JAUMXZ01. The sequence continues at coordinate 16,512 of JAUMXZ010000007.1, forward strand.
TTTTTTCTATAGTCAAGATAACTTTGCAGTATAACAACAGCGGCTACAGCATCCACAATATTTTTTCTTTTTTTACCTCGTGTATTAGTCTGATTAAGATAATTATGAGCAGTAACAGTACTCATTCTTTCGTCGTGGAAAGTTATATCGCAGTTTATAGAGGGACTGAGTTTTTCAGCGAAATCTCTGACATAGTTTGCACTATCGCCTTCAGAATTATCCATATTTTTAGGCAGGCCGAAAACAACAAGTCCTGGAGCGTGTTGGGTTATTGCATCGGATAGCTCGACAAGAAGCTTATCAGGGTCTTTCTGAAAAATAACACCTATAGGGTAGGCAAGGACCTCATTTTGATCGCATAAAGCGACACCGGTTCTTGACATGCCCAGATCTACAGCTAAGATTTTCATTTAGTGCTCCAATCAATATATAATAGCGCCATATTTTGCGGCGAAATTTTTAAGTATAAATTTATCAATACTGCAGTCCATATTAACGATTAGTCTTCCCTGATAGTTTTTAAGAGTATATTCAACAATATTAGCATCATCGCAATATATGGCGACGGGCATTTTTATCATATGTACATTTTCTAAGAAAAGGTCAGCATCATCAATACTGTTTATATCAATAAGAAGAATTTTTTTGCCGTCATCTTCAATGTCGAGTATGTCATCAATCATATCATAGTTGCAGGCGATATGTTCAGAGAACTCATTTTCGTCATTTAAGAACATAGCAGTTCCGTTAATTACGCAGATGTTATAGACTTTTGCAGTAGGAGTAAAGACATATTTGGGTTTACTGATGGTGATGTTTTTTAATTTTTTTATATAATCAGGGTTAGTACCACAGCAGCCGCCTAAGATATGAATACCCATATCAAAAGCCTTAGACATTTGCCTTGCAAACTCATCAGGAGAGATATCATATTCAAAGGGGTTATCTTTGCAAGGAATTCCGGCATTTGGTTTAGCGATTAGAGGAACACGGGCAAAGTCAACAAGTCTGTGCAGTTGTTTGATAAGCTTATCAGGGCCGCAAGAACAGTTAATTCCTATAGCATCAGCGCCCATAGCCTGGAGAACAATCATAATAGCAAGAGGGTCCTCACCCATAATAGTTCTGCCGTTTTCCTCGATCGTCATAGAAACAAAGACAGGCAAATCTAATTGTTTTGCAGCTAAAACACCGGCTCTCATATCACTGAGGAACATCTGGGTTTCAAAAAAGAGCAGATCAACACCGGCAAGTTTTAAAGCATAGGCTTGATCGTAATAGATCTCATAGATCTGATCAAAAGAGGCTTCGCCATAAGGCTTGACCATAAGGCCTGAAGTTGAGAGATCGCCGGCAATTAAAGCAGACTTACCTACATTTTTTCTTGTAAGGTCGACAAGTTTTTTATTTATTTGTTCAACTTGTTGTTCAAGACCGTAGTCTTTAAGTTTTTGGCGATTAGCTCCGAAAGTAGGCGCAAGAATAATATCAGAGCCGGCACTCAGGTAATCTTTTTGGAGTTTTGTTAATATATGTGGATTTTCAAGGATCCACTGTTCAGGACAAACTCCATTTTCAAGTCCGTTTGCCATCAGGTAAGAGCCGGTAGCACCGTCTAAAACAAGAGGCAGTTTAAACGGAAAATTCATAAATAAATCCTCCTTAAAGGGTGTAAAAATTACATTTCATCGGGAGCAGAGATATTAAACATATTCAAAACATTTTTTAAGACTATAGCAGTACAGGAACACAGAAGAAGTCTTGCGCGCATAAGAGATTGATTACTGTTTTTTACCCTGTGGGCATTATAGAACTTATGGAACAGTGTAGCCAAAGTGATGACATATTTTGTAATTTTTGTGGGGTCATAACTTTTTGCTGAAGCGATAATTTCATCGGTATATGAGGCTAAATGTTTAATAAGTTCGCGTTCTTCTTTAGAGTCGAGCAAATAAAGGTCAGATTTAGAAGCTGTCAGAGAATCGTTAAATTCTTCTTTAATTTTACGCTCGATACTTTTTATTCTTGCGTGAGCATATTGGACATAGTAAACAGGGTTTTGAGAATCTTGTTTCAGGGCTAAATCCAGGTCAAAATCCATTTGAGTAGCAGCTTCGCGCATATTGAAGAAAAATCTTGCAGAATCTATAGGGACTTCATCAAGAAGGTCAGCAAGCTGAATAGCTTTACCGGTTCTCTTGCTCATTTTAACAGTTTGCCCATCTTTTACAAGGCGAACAAGCTGCATTAAAATAACATCTAATTTATCGCCCTGCAAGCCTACAGCATCGATAGCACCTTTAAGTCTTGCAACATGACCGTGATGATCTGCGCCCCAAATATTTATACACTTATCAAATTTACGGTCTCTTATTTTATTGATATGATAAGCAATATCAGCAGTAAAGTAAGTCATAGTAGAATTTTTGCGGATAAGCACCTCGTCTTTTTCAAAACCGAGGGCTGTTGCCTTATACCAAACAGCGCCGTCTTTTTCATAAGTAAGGTTTTTAGCCTTTAGTATATCTACAACTTCCTTAACAGCGCCGCTATTATGCAAATCACTTTCTTTAAACCAGACATCGTAAAAAATTTTATATTTTTCAAGATCTTTTTGCATACGGGAAATATTTTTGGGCAAAGCAAACTCCACTAATTGTTTCTGACGCTCAGACTCAGGTAATAAGAGGAGTTTATCAGAGTGGATTTCAGCATAAGCTTTTGCAAGGTCGAGTATATCTTCACCTTGATAGCAGTCTTCAGTAAGAGCCGGAGCCTTATCTTTTAGGAAAATTTGCAAATAGCGTATATCAAGAGATTTTGCGAATTTATCTATTTGGTTGCCGGCATCATTTATATAGAACTCACGGCAGACATCAAATCCGGCAGTTTGCAAAACAGAGGCAAGGCAGTCGCCTAAAGCGCCGCCTCTGGCGTTACCCATATGCATAGGGCCTGTAGGGTTAGCGGAAACGAACTCAAGATTGATTTTCTTAGCCTGACCGAAGTTTGATTTTCCGTAATTTTCTTTAAGGTTAATTATATCGAGAAGAACATCTGAAAAGATATCCTTACCGAAGAAGAAGTTGATAAAACCCGGTGCAACGACTTCAATTTTTTCAAACATACCATTTGGAAAATCAAAATTCCGGACTAAAAGGTCTGCAATTTTCACAGGTGCGGTTTTGAAAACCTTAGCGCATACCATTGCGACGTTAGAAGAATAATCTCCGTGTTTTGGGTCAGCGGGGGTTTCGATATTGAAGTTAGGGATATTATTTGATGGCAGCAGAGAATTTTCAAAAAGTCTGTTAAAGGTGTTATGTATTTCATTTTGAATATTAGTCTTTATTTGTTGTACTATTTTTGACATCTTTATTATCTCCTGTTAAATTATCATTTTTTGGTTTTACGGATACAAACAGTTCATTTTTTGAAGCAAATTCAGAGTTAAAGTCCAAGCTGTAACCGGCATATAAATTTCCGCCGTCAGAATTAAAATCGTAGTGCATTTTATAAGTAAAGACACCTATTTGAATGACGCCCATAAATGTGTGATAAAAGCATCTGTGATGTTTTCCGGCTTCGAGGACAAGAGAATCTGTAGCATCGCCGATTTTTCTAAGGGTCAGAACATTGTCGTGGATAGACAGAACGGTAAGAGTACTTTTGGCAGAATTTTTCTCATCAAATTCTCTGTAGGTTATATATTTTTTGTTTCCCCTGTTAATATAGGAACCGACAGTTTTAAGATCGATAGAATCCTTTTGGCCGTTCACGGTTTGTATCCCTTTTATAGAAATAAGAAAGTCTTCTTTCATTTTGCCTCCTGTTATGGTTAATAATTCTCGATATTTATTTGCTGCACATTATCATTTAATTGAGTTTGCAAAAACAAGCCGGCAATTTGTTTAAATTCGTCAGCGGTATCGCTGATATAGTAAAACTGGTTTCCTTTAGTGGCAGAAGGGTTAAGAAGATTACTTTGTTTAAGCATTTTTCTTGTATAAAGAGCTGTTTCCTTGCCGGAATTTATAAGAGTAACATCAGAACCCATATAATCAGAAATAATGTGGCTGATAAGAGGGTAATGAGTACAGCCGAGGATAAGGGTATCGACATCTGAGTTTTTAAGTTCTTTTAGGTAATGTGCAACAGTTAATTTTGTTATTTGATTATCAGGTGTAACAAATCCGTTTTCGACTAACGGAACAAAGAGGGGGCAGGATTTAACAAAGACACTGACATTTTTATCAAGCAGTTTGATCTGCTGTTCATAAGATTTACTTTTGATGGTAGCACTTGTTCCGATAACTCCGATTCTGCCGTTTTTAGTAGAATTGACAGCTTTCATACAAGTAGAAGTAAGGACGCCGAAGAAAGGGATATTAAGATCGGAATCGGGTTTATAAACAGAACTGACAGTACCGCAGGCGGCAACGACGGCTTTCACACCTTTTGAGAGCAGGAAAGCGATATCCTGTTTAGCATATCGTATAACGGTAGTGTTACTTTTATTGCCATAGGGTACACGGCCGGTATCGCCGAAATAGACAATATCTTCGTTAGGCAGTATTTTTATAAGTTCCCGTACAGCACTTAATCCGCCAAGACCCGAGTCAAAAACTCCGATAGGTTTTTTTCTGATGTTTTCATTGTTAGGCATAATTATCAGTTCGCTCCCTCGATTGCTAAGCTTATTAAGCGGTCAAGTAATTGATCAATAGGAATACCTTTGTGTTCCATCAATTTAGGGTACATACTGATGCTTGTAAAGCCGGGAATAGTGTTGATTTCATTAACAAAGAACTCACCGTCTTCAGTTAAGAAGAAGTCAACTCTTGCAAAGCCTGAACAGCCAAGCAGCATATAAGTTTCTTTAGCAATAGCAATAAGCTCATTTGTTTGCTGCTCGGTTAAATCAGCAGGCAGTATGAGTTTAGAATCGCTTATATATTTTGCATTATAGTCATAGAACTCGTTAGCAGAAACGATTTCGCCGCCGACAGAAGCTTCGAGATCGCCCTCGTTGCCAAGAACAGCACATTCTATTTCGCGGCCGTTGATATTAGCCTCTATTAAGATTTTATTATCAGCATTAGCAGCTATAAGCAGGGCTTTTCTTAATTCTTTGGTGTTGTTGACTTTGCTGATACCGACAGAAGATCCTGATTTTGCAGGCTTTATAAATACCGGATAGCCGCTTATATTGTTTTCAATATAAGTTACGCATATATCCATATGATTTTTGACATTGTAGGAGTAGATCCAAAGGAAGTCAGCTTGTTTTATACCTGCGTGATCGAGTAAAATATTTGTAAGAGTTTTGTCCATACACACAGCAGATGAAGTTAAATCTGAGCCTACGCAAGGAATGTTTGCAAGCTGCAAAAGACCTTGAACAGAGCCGTCCTCACCATTTTTGCCGTGAAGAACAGGGAACACAGCATCTAATTTGAATTTTTCAAAGGAACCGTCGTTGTTTAAGACGATAAGGCCCTTATTTTGAGAATCCGGAGATATGAAAGCACTTTTGGTGTTACCTGATTTTTCCCATTCTCCTGTTCTGATTTTATCCACATCGCCGTCATATAAAAGCCATTCTCCCTGTTTTGTAATGCCTATCATTTTGACATTATAACGACTTGTAGGGATATTTTTTATTATGTAGGATGCAGATTCGAGTGAAACATCGTGTTCAGAGGAATTACCTCCGAAAATAACAGCAATTTTTTTCTTTGACATATAGATTACTCCTTAATTTAAAGTATATAAAATTTATTTGGGATTTAATTTTATGGATTATTATTGACTTTATTATTCTTACAGTAGTAAAATGGTCTTAAAATTCTTTTGAAAGGTGAATAAAGATGAAGAATAAGAGAGGGTCAAGCAGTGGCCACAGCAAATTTGTAAGAATAGTTGCGATAATATGTGCAATATTGATGGCCGGGTCAGTGTTATCAGTGATAGGGGTTAGTCTTGCACAATAGTAAAGAAGTGAATATTGAAGCATTAAAGTTCAAAAAAACAGACCGAAACTTTACATAAAGAGTTCGGTCTTTTTATTTGTTAGAATAAGTAAAAGTTGCAATTATGTAAAGATCATTTGGGGATGGTTTTTATATCTTCGAGGATTTCCACTATATGTGGGAGATCTTTTTTCATCTGAGCCTCTATAGCGGCAACTATAGTACCTTCCATCAAAGGGCAGTCCACAAGCTGAACATCACAAGAGAAGTCTGAGCTGTCGATTATTTCTCTTGCGGTAGTAACAGTGCTGCCCATATCAGCAATAACGATAACACCGTCTTTACTGTTAGAAAGTTTTGTTATAGCTTTTTTAATTCTTTTTTTACTTGAGCCGAATTTATCTTCATCGGTTCCGCCGGTAGCAACCACCTTAGCTTTAGGAGCCATATAAAGAGCAAATTCCTCAACACTTTTAGCAATTTTTTTACTATGAGAGATTACAACGATACCAACCATTTCATTACCTCAACGACTATTGAATTATAAAACACAATTACTTGGTGTTCAGAAGCAAAACAAAGAGAAGAAAACACCCACACCTACTCCGAGGATAAGACCGCCGATGACTTCAAGAGGGGTATGTCCCAAGATTTCTCTGAGGGCTTCATTTTTAGATTCATCATCAAGTAATTGATTGATTTTTTTGGCTTGCAGGCCGACAGCACGACGCACACCGACAGCATCATACATAACTATACAAGCGTTAACAGAAGCCAAAGCAAAGAAAGGGCTTTCAAATCCATAGAGCAGACCTATTTGTATAGCTAAAGAAGACACAAGGGCAGTATGAGAGCTGGGCATTCCACCGGAGGAGAAGAAGTCATAGAGAGTTAATTTTTTCTTTTTTATGAATATAAACAAAACCTTTAAAACCTGAGCTAAAAACCAAGCTCCGACAGAAACAAAAAGAATTTGCAAATTGAAATTCTCCTTTCAACGAATTCATTCCAATACATTATAAACGATATTTATTATATTTTCAAGATATAAACAAACAAATAGAAATTTTTTTAAATTATATTGTTATAAAGAGAGTTATTTACAATTAAAAGACTTGATTTATTGGGATAAAAATAATATAATTTGAAAATAAGTAAGTGTAATGATAACTGTTATAAAGAGGTTAGGGTAAAGTCGAGTATAGAAATTCTTTTCAAAGAGGTAATGATTGTGGATTTTGTTCATATACCGGTACTATTAAATGAAAGTATTAAAGCGTTAGATATAAAGCCGGATGGCAAATATCTTGATGCGACAATGGGTGGCGCAGGTCACTCTGAGCAAATTGCTAAACTGCTGACTACGGGCAGGCTGTTCTCTGTGGACAAGGACCCTGATGCGATAGCAGCGGGTAGCAAGAGGCTTAAAAAGTATAGCTGTGTGACGATAATAGAAAGCGACTTTTCTCAGGTGCATAACCACAAAGACAAATATGATATAACAGATTTAGACGGAATACTTATGGACTTGGGTGTGTCGTCTCATCAGCTTGATACTCCGGAAAGAGGATTTTCATATCACAACGATGCTTTTTTGGATATGAGAATGAGTAAATCAGGAGTAAGTGCGTATGACCTTATCAATAATTTAGAGAAGGATGAGATAAGCAGAATTTTATTTGAATATGCAGAAGAGAGCTTTGCAGGAAAGATAGCTCGGAATATAGTGGAGTACAGGAAGAAAAAAGCGATAGAAACAACAGGTGAGCTTGTTGAGATTATTAAAAATTCGCTTCCTGAAAAGGTGAAAAGGAAAGAAAAGCATCCGGCAAGAAAGACCTTTCAGGCTTTAAGAATAGCTGTTAATGACGAAATGGGCGTTTTGGAAAGAGGTCTTGACAGTCTTTTTTCACTCTTAAAGCCGCAGGGACGCTTAGCGGTAATAAGCTTTCATTCAATAGAGGATAGAATAGTAAAAAGAAAGATGGCCTACTGGGCAAAACCGTGTGTGTGTCCGCCGAGTTTTCCGATATGCGTTTGCGATAAGGAGAAGACAGCAAAGCTAATAAGCAGAAAGCCTATTGTGGCCGGTGATGACGAGCTTAGCCAAAACAGCCGCAGCAGAAGTGCAAAACTGAGAGTGTGTGAGAAGATTTAAGTTGATTCTTTCAAAATGAGAGATGTGTATTTAGAGGTGATATAAAATGAGTGAGAATCGCGCATATGATTTTTCATTATTTGAAGAACATGAAAAACAAAATGAAAGAAAAGAAACCAATAAGACAATAAAATTAGATGAAGAACAGCTACTTAAAAACCAGCGTATAAAATATAAGCCGGCAGCTGTAATAGGTATGATATGTTTAGCATTGATAACAGTTGCAGTGATAAGCTCGTCTATTGTAGGACAAGTAAGATTAACAGAGCTTACATCTGAGATAAATGCACTTGAAGCACAGTATGAGGAGAGTAAGAGTGTCTATACGCAGCTTGAAATGCAGGTAGAAACAAAGCTTTCTCTTGATAAAATAGAAGAATATACGACACAGCAACTAAATATGGATCAGCTTAAAAATTCACAGATAACATATGTAAATCTTTCAGATGGAGATGCAGTTTTGGTCAAAAGTGAGCCGGATGCTATATGGATCGCGGCAATAAAGGAAGCAATTTCCAATTTTATGTCATAACGGATAGGCCTGAAAAATAGATATTATTAGACGGAGGTAAATTAAGAGTTAAGTTACTTAACTCTTAATTTTTGATAAAGGAGGGTTTTATGTCAAAGGGAACAACTGTCAGAATGTGGCGACGCACAGCAATAATGCTTGGAATAATTTTAGTAATAGGATTCGGCACATTGATAATCGGACTTTTCAAACTACAGATAATAGATGGTAATTCTCTTTATCAAATGGCAGCAGAGCAGCAGTTAAATGATACGAAAATAGAGGCAAAACGCGGAACGATATATGACTGTAATATGAAGCCGCTTGCGATAAGTGCAACTGTTTGGGATGTTGTTTTAGAGCCTGCATACATAACAACAGAGGAAGAAAAAGCGCTTATTTCAAACGCATTGGCAGAAATCTTATCAATGGACAGTCAGGAGATAAGAGATAAGATAGAGAAAAATTCAAAATCTTATTATTGCATAATAAAGAAGAAAATCGAGGTGCAGCAAAGAGATGCGATACTTGAATTTGAAAGCAATAATAATATAACACAGGGAATAAGGCTTATTGAGAGCAACAAAAGATACTATCCATATGGTTCTTTTGCATCAAGATTGATAGGTTTTACAGGAAACGATGCCCAAGGTTTGTCGGGTTTGGAAAATTATTATAACGATTCCCTGTCAGGAATAGAAGGAAGAATGGTAACGGCAAGAAATGCAATAGGAACAGATATGCCGTTTGAGTATGAGCAGATGGTTCCGGCAACAGACGGATATAGCTTAGTGCTCACAATAGATGAAGTTATCCAGCATTTTCTTGAGAAAAGCCTGGAAGAAGGAATAGCTGCCAATGATGTAAGAAACGGTGCTACGGCGATTATGATGGATGTAAATACCGGAGCGATACTCGGAATGGCAGTAAAAGACAAATATGACTTTGACTTAAACAATCCCTATGAAATAGCAGATCCGGATATAAAAGCAGAGATAGAAGCATTACCGGAGGAACAACAGGGCGAACAAACAACAAATGCTTTGATGAAACAGTGGAGAAACAAGGCAGTAAGTGATACTTATTATCCGGGTTCTGTTTTTAAAATGGTTACAGCATCAATGTGTTTGCAGGAATCTTTGTACAATGAAGACAGTATGTTTGTGTGCGGAGGATCTATAAGAGTGGGAAGCCACGATATAGGCTGTCACTACAGAGCAGGACACGGCTCAGAGAATTTTGTAAGAGCCTTATGTAACTCCTGTAACCCGGCATTTGCAACAATGGGCTTAACTTTGGGTAATGATAAGTTTTATCAGTATTATTCAGCATTTGGATTTTCCGAAAGAACGGGAATTGATTTACCCGGTGAAGCAGAAGACATATTTTTCAGCAAAGATGGAACAATGAGCGAAACAGACTTAGCTGTAGCATCATTTGGACAGAACTTCAGTATAACACCGATACAGATGTTAACAGCAGCCGCAGCAATAGCAAACGGTGGAAATCTTGTTACTCCGCACGTAGTGGAAAAAGTCGTAGATAATGCGGGTAATATAATCAGTACAGCATCAACACATTCAAAAAGACAGGTTATTTCAAAAGATGTCTCAGACCGTATGTGCGCAATACTTCAGCAAAATGCAATAGACGGTTCGGGCGCAAACGGATATATAGAAGGCTACAGGATAGCAGGTAAGACAGGAACATCTGAAAAAATAGCAGACTATAACGAAACCGGAGTAATGACATATATAGCTTCTTATTGTGGATTTGCACCGGCAGATAATCCTCAAGTGGCAATGCTTGTCTATTACGACAACCCGCAGGGCGGAAATTATTACGGAGCAATGGTAGCAGCGCCTACATTTAAAAGTGCGATGCAGGAGATACTGCCGTATCTCGGTGTTGAAAAACAATATACCGATGAGGAGCTTGAAGAAGTAGATATAAAAACTCCGAATGTTATGGGTAAGGATTTGCAAACAGCAATAAGTGACATAATAAATAACGGACTTAATTATGTTGTAAACGGATCAGGCAGCACTGTTGTGGCACAGATTCCGAAAACTACTCAGTCAATACCAAGAGGCGGAAAGGTTATATTGTATACAGACCAGGCATCATATGATGCGGCAGCAAAGGTTGCAGTACCGAATTTTGTTAATATGACAATGGCACAGGTTAACGAGCTGGGTATGAGTTCTAACTTGAATATAAGCATATCCGGGTCAAGTTTGTCAGGAGATGTGGTCTCAGTAAAACAGAGCATACCGGAAGGAACACAGGTAGAGCCGGGTACGGTTGTTACAGTAACATTTGCAGCAAGAGACAGCGTACTTTAAAACATTTATATTTTCATAAGATTTTAAAAAGCTGAAAAGGAGTTTTGAGGAAAATGGAAGGAATATGGATATTTATTGCGGCGGTAATTTCATTTATCATAGCATCATTATCAGGAATAAAGCTGATACCCTTGCTGCATAAGTTAAAATATGGCCAAACGATATTGGAAATAGGACCGTCGTGGCATAAAGATAAGCAGGGTACACCGACAATGGGAGGCATTATGTTTATAATTTCCTCAATAGTCAGTGCGCTGATATGTATACCGCTTTACTATATTTTTTCAACAGGGCCAAGTGAAATAACCGTAGCCCCGATACTTGTTAACACAAAAATTATAGCAGGAGTTGTAATGGCACTTTGTTACGGAGTAATCGGATTTTTTGATGACTATATAAAAGTTGTCAAAAGAAGGAATATGGGGTTAAGCGCAAAACAAAAACTTATATTGCAATTTTTAGTAGCGGCGGCATATCTTGCAACGCTATATATATCGGGATCAACATCAAAAACAATAATCCCGTTTATAGGATATGTAGACTTAGGGATATTTTACTGGATTATAGCTGCAATAGTAATAGTAGGGTTTGTAAATGCAACAAACTTAACAGACGGAATAGATGGCCTTAACGGTTCTGTGACATTTTTTGCAGCAGCATTTTTAATGATGATAGCAAGTTATATAGGAATAGAGGGAATAAGCATACTCTCAGCAACTTTAGCCGGCGGCTGTTTAGGATATCTTGTATGGAATTTTCATCCGGCAAAAGTATTTATGGGAGATACAGGTTCTTTGTTCATAGGCGGATTTTTATGTGCGTTAGCATTTGGACTTGACATACCAATAATACTGATACCGATAGGAATTGTTTATATAATAGAGATGTTCTCAGTTATCCTTCAGGTAAGCTACTTTAAAATAACAAAGGGCAAACGACTTTTTAAAATGAGTCCGATACATCATCATTTTGAGATGTGCGGATGGAATGAGATAAAGATATGTATAGTGGCAAGTATGGTTACTGTTGTTATGGGAGTAGGATCGTTGTTTATGGTATTGTTTGGAGTATAGCCTCAGCACAAGAAGGAGGAAAATTTTGAACAGCAAAAGTAATCAGGGAAAGAAGACATCTTCATTGTCAGGAACGCACAATATTAGCGGGATGAAGAAAAGAAGTCATAAGAAATTCAGAATGTTCTCCATAAGGGCAGGACTTGACTTACCGTTTTTGATAATAGTTTTGGTTTTAGTAGCAACAGGTCTTGTAATGTTATTTTCAGCAAGCTATGCTAATGCTTACTACCTGTATGGAGATAGTTATTATTTTATAAAAAGCCAGTTACCTATGGCGATTTTTGGAATAGCGGGTATGATATTTGTATCGTATTTTGATTATCACCATCTTCACAAATTTGCATTGTTGTCAGTGGCATTATCGTTTGTACTTTTAGTATTGGTTCTGTTTATGCCGGCTGTTAATGATGTTCACAGATGGGTACAGTTAGGAAGCTTTTCATTTCAGGCCTCTGAAATAACAAAGTTTGCAGTAGTGCTATTCTTTGCACATAGCATATCAGTAAACTTCAAGAAGATGGGTACATTTAAGTATGGAATTTTACCATATATGTGTTTGCTTATTCCGACGATAATACTTCTGCTTTTGGAGCCGCATATATCCTGTGTTGTAATTGTGGTAACACTTGCGGTAATAATGCTTTTTATAGGCGGAGTAAAGCTCAGATGGTTTGCATTAGCCCTTATTGTGTTATTGGTAGCAGCATATATACTCTATGCAGCAGGAAAATTTGGTTATGCAAACACAAGAATAATGGGTTGGCTTGACCCGTTTAATAAGGATATATGGCAAGAGACCTGGCAGACGAGAAATTCGCTGTATGCAATAGGTTCAGGCGGATTACTCGGCTTAGGACTTGGTAATTCAAGACAGAAGTATTTATATTTACCTGAGCCGCAAAATGACTTTATCTTTGCGGTTGTATGTGAAGAATTAGGATTTATAGGCGCAGTGATAATACTGCTGCTTTTTGCACTGCTTGTGTGGAGAGGAATAACGATATCAATAAGATCAAAAGATAAATTCGGGTCACTTTTAGGAATAGGTTTAACAGTTCAGGTAGGACTGCAGGCGGTACTTAATGTTGGAGTTGTAACGAATATTTTACCGAATACCGGAATAAGTTTACCGTTTTTCAGTCACGGAGGAACCTCTCTTATAATACTGTTGCTTGAAATGGGAGTAGTTCTTTCGATATCAAGAACATCGCGAATAGAAAAAGCATTTGCAACATAGGTATAAAAATGCTTATCGAATAAATTTATTTACTTGAGGAAGGTGTTTGAGTGAGAATTTTAATCAGCGGAGGCGGCACAGCAGGACATATAAATCCTGCACTTGCAATAATAGGATATGCAAGGAAAATGGAAGAAGATTTAGAAGTGCTGTATGTAGGAAAAGTTGACGGTATGGAGCAAAGATTAGTAACTAAAGCAGGATATAATATGGAAACAATAGAAATATCAGGTTTTAGCAGAAAGATAACTCCCAAAGGATTAAGACATAATATAAAAACACTGAAGCTTATAAATGAATCACAGAAGAAGTCACAGAAGATAATAGAAGATTTTGATCCGGATATTTGCATAGGAACCGGAGGGTATGTAAGCGGACCTGTGATAAAGCAGGCTCAGAAGATGAATATACCAACGCTGATTCACGAGCAAAACGCATTTCCGGGAGTAACCAATAAAATGCTGTCAAGAAAAGCCTCTGTAGTGATGTTAGCAGTAGAAGATGCAAGACAATATATGTCGCCTAAGGCAACCTTTGAAGTAGTAGGAAATCCGCTAAGGCAGGATATATTGAGAGCAGACAAACAAAAGGCAAGAGAAAAATTAGGGCTTGATGAAAGACCGGTCATTTTGTCATTTGGAGGCAGCTTAGGAGCAAGAGCGATAAATGAAGCTATGGCAGAGGTAATAAAAAAGACCTGCAAAGATGACGAATACCAGCATATACACGGATATGGACAGTATGGCAAATGGTTTGAAAAACGCTTGAAAGAATCAGGCGTAGACATAAAAGCGCACAAAAATCTTATGATAAATGAGTATATAAACAATATGTCAGACTGTATGGCGGCAGCAGACTTGGTTATATGTCGCTCAGGAGCAATAACAATAAGTGAGCTGCAGGCTATGAAGAAGGCGTCAATTCTTATTCCGTCGCCGAATGTAGCGGAAAATCATCAGTACCATAATGCAATGGCACTTGTAAACAGACAGGCTGCAGATATTTTAGAAGAGAAGAACCTGACAGGGAAGGCTCTTTATGAAAAAATCGAAAATATATTATCAGATAAGAAACTGCTCAAACGATTAGGCGAGAATGCAGGAGAAATGGCGATACTTGATTCAAATGAGAGAATATATAACATTATAAAAAGAGAAAGCCTGAAAAGATAGAATAAATTTTCACCTAAAATATAAATATAACATAATATATGCTATAAATTATTTCAGGTGAAAGGGTGATGGCACTTGTCGAAGTTCATAATTGACGGTGGAAAAAAGTTATACGGGGATGTCAATATACACGGGGCAAAGAACAGTGCCTTGCCTATTTTAGCTGCGACAGTTTTGTGTCAGGGAAAAAGCGTGATACATAACTGTCCTGATTTATCAGATGTAAAGGTGAGTCTTAAAATACTGAAAAATTTGGGCTGTAAAGCAAAATATTATGATTCTTCAGTTTTTGTTGATTCAGAAAGTATAAGTAACTTTTGCATAGAAAAAGAACTTATGAGCCGGATGCGTTCATCGATTATTTTTTTAAGCGTAATGCTTGCAAAATTAAAAAAAGCTAATGTATATTTGCCGGGAGGCTGTGAATTAGGAGCAAGGCCTATTGATTTACATATAAAGGGCTTAGAAAAGATGGGAGCCGTAATTTTAAAGGACAAAGACTGTCTGTTGTGTTCATTACCCAAAGGGCATTTTAACGGAGCAAAGATATCGTTGTCTTTCCCAAGCGTAGGCGCAACGGAGAATATAATTTTAGCAGCAGCTACGGCAAAAGGCAGAACAGTTATAGAAAATGCAGCAAGAGAGCCGGAGATTTGTGATTTAGCAGCATTTCTTAATAAATGCGGAGCAAAGATTAAGAATGCAGGAAAGCCGATTATAACAATAGATGGCGTAGAAAGGCTTTTTGCAGCAGAATACAGTGTTATTCCGGACAGAATAGAGGCTGTAAGCTTTATGGCTTTCACAGCATTAAATCAGGGTAAGGTAACGATAAAAAATATAAATGTATCACATTTAGCACCGGTCATAGAATTACTGAAAGAATCAGGGTGCAGGATTAAAATTTATAAGAATATTTTAAGTGTCGAGTCAAATGACAGACTAAAGGCTGTTAAAGAAATAATAACTATGCCGTATCCGGGTTTCCCAACAGATGCTCAGGCACCGGTTATGGCGATGCTGACAATGGCAAAGGGAAAGAGTAAATTTATTGAAAATATTTTCAAGAGCCGATATAAGCATATAAAAGAGCTTGAGAAAATGGGTGCAAAGATAGCTGTAAAAGGTAAAACAGCTGTTGTTGACGGAATATGCAAACTGTCTGCGGCAAATTTAAAATGCACCGATTTACGAGGCGGAGCGGCTGTTGTAACAGCTGCTTTGGCAGGAGAGGGAAGAAGTACTGTATCAGATATATACCATATAGAACGAGGCTATGAGAATATAGATCTGAAATTGGTGAGTTTGGGAGCTAAAATAAAAAGGATTGATTAAAATATGTCTTTAAAAAAGAAAACTAAACAAGGCACAAAATCAAAAATGACATCAGTTATGAAAAAGAGTACTGATAAAAAAAGAGAAAAAAAGAAGAAAAAACCAAAATCAAATAAAATAATCAATAAAAAAGAAACACAAAGAATAAAAGGGATAAAAACAGACAAAAAAACAGTAAGAAAGAAATATAAAAACGCAAACAGAAGAAAAAGCAGTGAAAATGAGAATAGTGCAAAGAAATTTAAAATAAAGTCTAAAAACAGACTAAAAGCAAGAATCAGCAAAACACAGAGAAAAATAAGTCTTATTATCATTTATTCTGCAATCATATTGATACTCTTTTCTGCAATAGTCGGACTTGCAAGTATGCTGTTGTTTAAAATCAGCAGTATAAATTTAGTCGGGCAATCACAGTACAGCGAAAATGAGCTCAGGGGTGCTATAGGAGTAAAAGAAGGCGACAGTCTTATTTTCTGTGATACAAATGAGATAAAGAATAATATAGAGAATAAGCTGCCCTATATTGAAGTGCTGCAGATAACAAAAGAATATCCTGAGTCACTTGTAGTGGAAGTAGAGCAGGCAAAGGTAAAATATAACATAGAATGTGATGATGGATATATATATATAAACGACGAGTTCAGGATTTTAGGTAAAGATGCGAATATAAAAGATGAGGGCATAGTATTAAAGGGAGTAGCGCTTAAATCAGATGTGCCGTCAACATACGCTGAATTTACAGATGAAAGCAGTAATGTAATTTTACAGGAGTTTAATTATTATCTTAATAAATATGAAGTGGAGAACATAACACAGATAAACTTAACAGATAAATTGAGCTTTGAGGCGGTTTATGATAATAGGATAACAATTAAGTTTGGATACCCTGCAGACCTTGATTACAAAATGAAAATGATACAGGGAGTTTTAAAGTCAGAGTCTGTATCAGGCGATATAAAAGGAGTAATAGATGCTTCTTTAGCTGTTGAGAAAAACAGAGTATATTTTAGGCCTACATACGGTTAAACGAAACAAAAAGGATGAAAGAAATGAAAGAGCACAGTATCAGAGCAAAAAAAATACTGGCCATAAACGATCTGTCGTGTGCAGGAAGGATTTCGTTGTCGGTAGTAATTCCGATATTATCAGCTATGGGTTATGAAGTATATCCCATACCGACAGCACTTCTATCCAACCATATGGCATATAAAGATGTATATTACAGGGATTTATCGGAAAGTATAATGCCTATTGCGAAGAATTGGAAAAGTTTAAATTTAAAGTTTGATGCTATTTATTGCGG
>JAUMXZ010000113.1 GCA_030528905.1 Clostridia bacterium
AATTAAATGGTATAGAGCGGATAAAAACAGACATAGACAAGGACAAGCTAAGTTTGGAAATAGGCAAAATATTAGAAAAATACGATATAAACAAAAGCAAGATAGAAAGTACCGCTATATGTTCAGTAGTTCCGAAGACAGAGCAAATACTTGCAGAAGTATTAAAAGATTTAAAATTAGATATATTTTATATAAGAGCGGATATAAAGTTGAATTTCAATATAGACATACCAAATCCTGATATTGTGGGAGCAGATTTAATAGCAGGCTGTGCAGCAGGAGTTGATATGGGTAAACTTCCGTGTATAATATTTGATGTTGGAACAGCGATGACAGCGTGTGTTTTAGATGAGAACAGAAATTTCAGGACTTGTTTTATAACTCCGGGGCCGAAACTATCATTTCATACGCTTGCAAAGAACTGTTTTTTACTGCCGCAAATAGACTTAGGAGAGAAGCTTAGTGACTTTCCAAACAACACAGAAGATTGTATGCGATCGGGAGTAATTTTATCAGCAGCATATTTTATAGATGGACTAAGTGATCGGTTTGATGAAATTTTTTCAAAGAAAGTACATACAATAGTAACAGGTGGATTAAGTTCAATAATAATAAACCAATGCAAAAGAGAGACGATATTAAAAGAAGAGTTGTTGCTTGATGGTATATATTTACTGTTCATCCTGAACAGTAAATAAAAAAACGCCGGAATTTCCGGCGTTTTTTTTATTCGGCTTTGTCAAGATGTACATCAAGTTGATTAAATGGAACATAAATACCATTAGCATTTAGTTTCTTATAGACTTTTTCTCTGAGCTTATATCTAAGAACAGCATACTCAGGGCTTTTACACCAAACTCTGATACAGAGATTCAAAGTGCTCTCACCAGTGCTATCCAAAAGGACTCCGCACATTTCTTTTCTAAGGATTTGATCATCCTCTTGAATTATCTCCTGAACAAGAGGTTTGACAGTTTCGATATCAACGCTGTAGGAAACAGGCATAATAACATCAAGTCTTCTAACGCCGCCCCTTGTATAGTTGATAATATGTTTAGTAGCAACTAAAGAGTTAGGAATGATAACGGTTTTATTATCAGGAGTAACTAAAGTAGTAAACATAGTGTCGATCTTAGTTACATTACCGGTATTTTCGGGTAAGTCAGGAAGTTCGATAAAATCACCGATAACAAAAGGTTTAGTAAAGACGATAACAATACCACTGGCAACATTTGCAAGAGTGTCTTTGACAGCAAAACCAGCCGCAAGACCAGCAGCACCAATAGCAGCAATCATAGAACTCACATCAAACTTTAGGCTTGAAAGAGTTGCCAACACAACAAATATTTTCAAAGCAACACTGATAACCGAGCTAAAAAAGGTAGCAACACTTTTTTCGAGTTTGCTTTTTTTCATAGCTTTTGATATAATTTTTGAAAGAGCTATCGCAAGTAGCCATCCGAACACAAAAGTTATAACTGCATCAAGTAAAACTGGAACCATATCATCTGCCCAATTTGAGATATTATCCCAAAAATCAATGACTTCGACTTCCCATTGGTTAATTTTGTTTGATACACCATTCAAAATGATCAACCCCTTAGTAAAAAATTTAGTAAAAGAGAGATTTACAATGAAACAAAGTAAAGCAACAACTTTTATACTGATTATCCTTATTTTAACATATATGATTATCAATGTAAATGCAAAGGAAGAAAATACAGATAAAAATAGCATAACTTTAGGAGTATATAGCAGCAGTCAAGCGTATGCACCGGGAGATAGTGTAAATTTAAAGTACACGCTTATGTCAGAAGAAGATAAAAAGATAGATCTTTTCAGAATACAGATAGATTATGACCCCATAGCATTAACATTTGACCGGGTTAATACAACAGATAATATATCTGCAAGTATATTTAAAACAGTGGAGCAAGACGGAAAAGTTACTTTCTTGTATCTGAAAAAAGATAAGGAGCTTTTGCTTGAAAGCGGTAAAGAGTCAGAGATATTTGATGTAGTGTTTAAGTCAAACAAAGATGTAACAACCCCGTACGAAGTTTCTATAAACAGCGGTATAGTGTCAATTATTGATGATAAAATAAAGGTTCTCAAGCACTCTAATCCGGATGCAACCGCTTTAAAATTTGATTATCCGGAACCGGAGGTTACGAGTCTAGAAAAGCTTGTGCCAAGTGTTGGAGAATTGATTCCGAGCTTTTCTCCGGAAAACTTAAATTATTCAATGCAGGTTAGCAACAAAGTATCAGATTTGACATTTGAAGCTGTGCCGCAAAACGAAGACGGAATTGTAAAAGTAAATCGCAAGACTATGAAAACAGCAGGATTTACAACGGACTTTAAAATAACCTCATATGCTCAGGACGGAACTAAAAGTATATATACAGTAAGTGTATATAGGCAAACAAAAGAAGAAAGCGAAGAATCATCACAAATTGAGGAATCTTCGGAAAGTGACAGTTCATCATCTAAATCTGAAAGTAAAGCATCAAGCT
>JAUMXZ010000114.1 GCA_030528905.1 Clostridia bacterium
TTATAGCCCTTATCCACAAGTATTCCCACAAAATTTTTCATATCTTCAGCTGCTAACAACTGCTCTATGTCATTTTGGGTAAGTAGCGTGTGTTCCTTTGCTCTTATGTTTCCAACTGCATATGCATATGAGGTTTTATCCATATTTTCACCTCTTGATAATATTAATCTTTTTTGAAAAGCTCTTTATTCAACAAGTCTACCAGATCGTCATATTTATCATTTTTTATACCTTCAAAAGACAGATCAATAAATATATTGTCATATTTAAGTATAACTCCGCCACTTATTTTTACAGGTTCTCTGCAAACAGTCAAGTCTTTAAACTGCTTATCAAAATCTTTGGGCATCCTTTTGAGATCAAGAGAATTAAACTGAATTTCTCCATTTTTATCCTGCTTGTTTTTGACAATAACTTGTTTTATAAGCGCAAAATAATTTTCGGTCTGAAGTGCTTTTAAATTATTGAATATATCATTTATAGTATTATCTATTATTCTATGTTTTTCCTTTAAAACAGCATTTCTTACTATTATTTCACCTGCCGGATAAGCCGATTCTATAAGCTGTTGAGCTTTAGTGTCAGAAGCGATTTTCGATTTAGCTGTGCGCTTCTCTATTTCTGACTTCTCCCTGCTTATTTTTTCATTTGCACTTATTTTAGCTTTATTTATTATGTCATCTGCTGCTAAAGCAGCATCATTTATAATTGTATCGATAATTGCTTTTTCAGACATTTTATATCTTCCTTTACCGAAATTTATTATTAAGCTGCTAATCCACCTATTGCTATAACAGAAAGTAATGAAACAAGGAAGCATAAAAGAGCATAAATTTCAACTAATGTTACTGATACCATTCCTTTTGAAAATTCTGAATCTCTTTTTGCTAACAAGCCTATTCCTGCAACAGCTGCCTTACCTTGTGCACGGGCAGATGTTAATCCACCTATTGCTATTGGCAGACATGCGCCTAAGTACATTGCTCCCTGTGCTACAGATATATCAGCTGAACCGCCTAAGATTCCTACATTTGTAAGAACCATAAATGCTACGATAAATCCGTAAAGTCCTTGTGTACCCGGCAAAAGCTCAAATACTAAGAGCTTACCAAACTTTGATGGGTCTTCTGATAAAACTCCCATACCTGTTTGTGCTGCAATTCCAACGCCGAAAGCTGATCCTGCACCTGCTAATCCTACTGCAATAGCTGCACCTATAAGTGCTAAAGATAAACCTAGTGTCATTTTATTTTCCTCCAAACATAAATTTAGTTTAAAATGCTGTCTTAAAGCATTCTGTAACCATATAATAAAAATTTTTGCGCTCAACTGTAAGCATCGAATATATCAATTTTTTTATTTCTTTTTTGATATCCTTGTGAACTTACCTTCAATAGAGAATGGTTTATACTCTCTTCCGCCGCCCTCATAGAACTTTGAGAACAGCTCTACATACTGAAGTCTTATAGTATGAACATATGCGCCTAAAGCATTCAGGGCAAAATTTACTCCGTGTCCGACAACGAAGATGATTATCAAGGGGACTATAGCAAGTAATCCTGAGCCCATCATAGCACTGAGCATATTAAATACTGATCCCATTGCTCCGGTTGTAAGGCCTAATGCCATAAGTCTTGAGTACGACATAAAATCGCTCACATAGTTTGTTGAACCGTAAAGTTCTTTTAGTCCTGCCAAAACTTTCATAGGACCTTTTTTCTTCCTGCCGGCAGTAAACAAGATACCTGCTGCAGATGCTATTGCGACTATAGCGCCCGGCATCATCATTACAGGAACTACCATTCCAACTGCTACACAAGCAATGCCTAAAAGTGCCGTTATCCAAAGCCCGACATCACATATTGCATCAGCTTTCTTTTTCTCTCTCCACAGCATATAAAAGCTTACACTCAATCCACATATCATTTGTATCAAGCCAAAGGCAAGACTCAGTATCAAAAGATTAGTTGCTTCCTGCATCGGATCGAATAAAAGTGGTTTTTGTATTATTTTTGTTCCTGTAAACAACTCTGATAATGTTGCAATACTATCACCGAAGAAGCTTCCGAACATCAAGCCCCAGAATACTGTTGATATACCACAGTATATAAAAAGCTTTAAATTTTTTTTCATTCTCGGCTCCGGTTTATATTTCTTTATCAAGAACATACTTCCCAGTATCATTAAGAGTCCATAACCTGCATCAGATAACATCATACCGAAGAACACATAATAAAATATACTCATTATCGCTGATGGATCTATATCGCGTTTACTTGGCAAAGAGTACATAGTTGTAAGATTTTCAACCGGTTCTACAAACGAGTTGTTCTTCAAAAGCACCGGCTGCAGATCTTCATTGGCATCATTTACTGTTATTGAAACACAAAACCTCTCTTCAAGAATTTTGCAAAATGCTTCAATACAATTTTCCGGGACATAGCCCCTTATCATAAATGTATTTTTTGATTGTGCGAGCATCTCAATAGCTCTGTATTTTTCTGCTCTTGTCT
>JAUMXZ010000115.1 GCA_030528905.1 Clostridia bacterium
TTAACCCCTTAATATTGGGCAAGTATATTTGCAAATATCTTTTTATATGATAAGCGAGGTCTGTATTATGCTGCATATATCACACCTCCGGAATTACACGACCAGTGTATTTACTGATAATTTCTGCAAGCTCCGGATATGCTTCGGCAGTTAATCGCACATATTGTTCTGTTGCAGTAATTGATTTATGCCCAAGATACACCGATAGATACGGAAGAGATACATATATATCCAATCCTTGTTCGATCATATATTGCAATGAATGCACGGCGAAAGTATGACGGGTATCATGTAATCGAGGACCTTTTCCACGACCTTGATGCGGTATTCCTGAGGCAAAAAGTATTTTTCTGAAATTTTTGTAGCAGGCATTGGTTGAAATTTGAGTGTGTCGAAGAGTTTCAAAAAAATATGTATTGTTTTTATTGTATTTTTCGTCGTACTCTCTAAGAAGATTAGTAAGGGATTCATGCATTGGTACAATTCGGTCATTTCCGTTTTTGCCATCAAAAATATACAATACACCGGATGATAAATCCACATCAGAATATTTCAAGTTAGCAACTTCAGATATTCTTAATCCTGTTGAAAAAAGGAGTCGTACCAACAATGGCATTATTTTTTGATAGCTGTTAAGTCTTTGAGCATCATATTTGTCGGCTGCATCAAATATATTTAAAATTTCTTCTTTGGTGAAGATGTATGGGATATATTCTGTGATATACCTTTGCGGCATGGGTGGTATGTATGCAGAGTAACCATTTTTATTAAGATAAATTGCAAATTGCCTATATATGCCCGTTCTGTTTGCCCACATTTTATGACCTTCGTCAACTCTTCTGCAACACCATTTTTCAGCAATTTCTTTACTAATGGTCATTTCAGACACATTGTTATCAGCAAGAAATTTTGAAAAGCTCATATTCAGGACGGTCATATTGCATACCTAAGCTTCTTTTGTATTTTATGTATTTAGTTAATTCGTCTGCAAAAACACTTTCAAATCGGATAGGAGTTTGAGTTATCATAACAAATCACCCCTTTCCAACACAGGCAACGCACATTTTTGCAAATGATTAATGTCAACTTTCAAATATATCTGAGTGCTTGTTGTGGATCTGTGTCCTAAAATATCTGATATTGTAGGCAACGGAGTATTATTATCAAGAAGATTTGAAGCCAATGAATGCCTAAGTGCATGCGGTCCGTGCTTTCGGTTTTTTATATCAATTCCCGAAGCTCGAAAATATTTTTGCAATATGACATGCAAGCTTGAACCTATTAGAGGTTCTTTTGGATTAACGTGTCTTAAAAATATATTGCGATAATCAGCATTTGGTCTGCCATTTTGTATATAGTCAATTATTGCATTGCCAATCTCGCCTGTTAGAGGAAGCTGCAAAGGATTGCTGTTTTTATGGGTGATAATATTTATTTGATTATTTTCCCAATCAATATCATCAAAGCAAAGTTCACAAATATCAGATGCTCTCAATCCTAATCTTGCCGCAAGTAAAAGAATAGCATAATCTCGCTTTCCTTTTGGATTAGCCCTGTCAACGCAGGAAATTAGAGCCGAAACCTCATCACTTGAATACACTGATGGCAGCTGAGCTTTATGCGAATATTTAACATTGGGTACTAATTCCTTGAAATTTACACTTGTATATTTGTGTTCATAAAGGAATTCAAAAAACATTTTTAATGCACCAACTGATGCGTATCGAACAGGCAAAGAAAAATTATCAAGCGAATTTATGTGGTCTTCAATTATTTGAAGTGTAAGTTCTGAAAAAGATGTTATATTATTTTCGTCAAGGAACTTACTGAACCGTTTGAAAAAATTATGTTGTTTTTTTATTGTGAATTCCGTAATACTATTGTATTTGCGATATTCAACATATTCAAGATAGATTGGAAAGAACCATGCAGGCCAATTGTATTCCAAAGTTCTTAAACGATATGGAATTGTATTGTTTTTATGAAAATATGTAAGTATATTCATAACACGCAAATTCTGTTGATATGAATGTTTGCTGTAACATTCATTATCACGACAAAAATCAAGATAATCAAGCGCCGTCTGCGAATTAAAAACATCCACATTCTTGTTTTTACAGTATGACAAAAATTCGGTTGTGATTTCTTGATACACCGTTGATGTAACAGTGCTATAGCATTTTTTTAGTTCGTCCATAAACTGATTTACGAACTGAATGTAATTTTCACTCATGTGTGAAACCTCCTTAGAATATATGATATTCTAAGTGTAACTAAACTTAAATATTATGTAAAGAAAACTACAACAAATTCGGCTATATGACTACAAAAAAGGAAAGTATCTTTACATAATCTATTACTTTGCAAAACAGATTTTATGTAAAGCTTTACATAAAAACTGTAATCCGTAAAATTGGAGCGGTGGCGTAAGCCACCGCTCATTTTCTTTCTTTATTGTTGCTTTCGCCTAAAAT
>JAUMXZ010000043.1 GCA_030528905.1 Clostridia bacterium
TATAAACGCATATTATGGCACTCATAAAGATATATAATAAGGGGGATAATGTTGTGAATTTAGGAAATATGTTAGCTCAGAGAAAAGATAAAAAAATATACAGAGACGGAGATTATACAATAAAGCTGTTTGATGAAGAGTATTCAAAAGCAGATATTTTAAACGAAGCTTTAAACCAGGCAAGAGTAGAAGAAACCCCGCTTAATATACCTAAAATTATAGAGGTTACAAAAATAGACGGCAAATGGGCTATAGTGCTTGAATATATAGAGGGAAGAACACTTTCTTCGCTTATGCAGGAAAATCCCGAGAAGAAGTATGAGTATCTTGAAAGGTTTGTTGATTTACAAATATTTATGAACAAACAGCAATGCCCTATGCTTAATAAAATAAAGGACAAAATGCACAGAAAGATTAGTGCATCCGGATTAGAAGCAACAATAAGATATGAGCTTCACACAAGACTTGAGAGTATGCCAAAACACAAAAAATTATGTCACGGAGATTTTAACCCATCGAATGTAATAATAACAGAAGATAATACCCCGTATATAATAGATTGGTCCCACGCAACTCAGGGTAATGCATCAGCTGATACAGCAAGGACATATTTGCTATTTAATCTGGATGGGGATGTAACTACAGCAAATATGTATATGAATTTGTACTGCAAGAAAACCGATACAGCTTTGCAGTATGTGCAAAGATGGCTGCCGATAGTTGCAGCATCACAGCTTGTAAAGGGTAAGCCTGAGGAGAAAAGTTTTCTTAAAAAATGGGCAAATGTTGTTGATTTTGAGTAATACTTCAAACTCATAAATTATTTGATATCCAAAAGAAAAATAAAACACGACATAGTTTTATAATACTGTGTCGTGTTGTTTTGTTCGTAATATAATAAATAAGATTATAGATTACAGATAAATTATACTATATATGTTACAGAGCCGTAAGCAGAATAAATTTTCTCTCCGGAAAAGTTATAAAGCCCGAGGATACAGTTTGTATTTATGCTGCATAGAATGGCATTAGAAGCGTTGGCGGCAGGGAAACAGGTAAAATAGATATCATATGGTGGGGCATATTTGTCTTCAAGAGTGGCTAATACGTGATATCTGTTTGTAGAAAATTCGCCTAATTCGCCGGTGAAGTGTATATTAACAATATTATTTTTCATTTTATACCGAATGTTATTGTTATCGGGGTACAGAACTAATTTAGGATCATTCAGATCATAATTCAAATGGTTTTTAAGCACAGAGTTACTTGCTTGCAAAGCATAGGCCGAAGGAGCAATTCCGGTAGAGACACCGTTAGTAAGAACATCAGGAGAATCGCTTAGATAGTCATCAGTCAGCTTAACATGGCCGTAATTATCCTGATTAGAACTTCCGTATAAAGAACAGTCAGAAGAAGAGTGAGATATAGGAGCAAACATAGACTTTAGCTTTTGTGAAAAATACGATAAATTATCATAGTTTATAAATTTCATTTTTAACCTTCCTTAAAAATATTTTTGTACTGCCGGTACTATATATAATTTTAACATCAAGAGTGAAAACAGTAAATTATATATACAGTGAAGCGATTAAGGAAGTCCCTGATTTGGTTCTTTTAGCGACTTGTTTTATTTTTAAATATAATTAAGAAGCAGTATAAGTATAAATTAAAAATAAGTTTGATTGATATTGCATAAGTTTTATGTAAATATGTGCTTGACATATTTTGATTTAAGTGATAAAATTAACAACAAATTTAATAATTAAAGGCTGTGATGAAGATTGTCTGAACTTTTGGCATCAAAGAGAGTCGGTGGTTGCTGTGAACCGATATGTTGGGGTTTAAGACTGCTCACTTCTGAGCCGGATGTCTGAACGTTATTACAATTAAGATGTCCCGAGAATGCTGCGTAAGTGCATAGAGGTTGTTAGATCTCGAAGAGGTGGCGATTTTTATATTCGCAATTTGAGTGGTACCGCGAGTGAAAAATATTTGTTGATATTTACACCCGTCTCAAAGTTGAAATTACTTTGGGGCGGGTTTCTTTTTGCTCCGAAGATAAAATATAAGGAGGTAAATATTTAGAGGTTTTAAAAGTTTATAAATAAAATTATATTTATTCACAATATATATTAAAAAAAGGAGTATAAAGAAAATGATGGATTCAAGCAAATATAAAATAGGTTATTTTCCGGTATCGAAAGATTATAATGAGTGGGTCAAAAAAGACTATGTAGAAAAGCCGCCTATATGGTGCAGTGTAGATATGAGAGACGGGAATCAAAGTCTTGTAATACCGATGAGTCTTGAGGAAAAAATAGAGTATTACAAAGTTCTGTTGGAAGTGGGATTTAAAGAAGTTGAAGTGGGCTTTCCGGCATCCAGCGATACAGAATATGAATTTTTAAGAACGCTTATTGATAACAATATGATACCTGATGATGTAACAATTCAGGTATTAACTCAATGCAGAGAGCATATAATAAGAAGAACTTTTGATGCCTGTAAAGGTGCGCCGAGTGCGATTATACATTTTTACAACTCTTTAAGTGTAGCTCAAAGGGAGCAGGTTTTCAAAAAGAGTAAAGAGCAGATAAAAGAAATAGCAGTAGATTCAGCAAAACTCATAAAACGATTAGCCTCTGAATATGACGGCAATTTCAGATTTGAATATTCTCCGGAATCGTTCACCGGCACAGAGCCTGAATATGCCTTGGAGGTATGTAATGCGGTGCTTGATGTATTAAAGCCGGACAAAGACAATAATGTAATAATAAATCTGCCGGTTACAGTCGAGATGAGTTTGCCGCATATTTACGCTTCACAAGTTGAGTATATGAGTAAGAACTTAAAATACAGGGAATATGTAACATTATCAGTTCACCCGCACAATGACAGAGGTACAGCAGTTGCAGACACCGAGCTTGCACTTTTAGCAGGGGCCGACAGAGTGGAGGGAACACTTTTTGGTAATGGAGAGAGAACAGGAAATGTAGATATAATAACGCTGGCAATGAATTTATATTCTCACGGAATAGACCCTGAGCTTAACTTATCAGACATTAACTATCTTGTTGAAAAATACGAAAAATGTACTCGTATGAAAGTATATGAAAGAGCGCCTTATGCAGGATCACTTGTATTTGCGGCGTTTTCAGGAAGTCATCAGGATGCTATTGCTAAAGCGATGAAGTATAGAGAAAAGAATAAACTGCATAACTGGTGTGTTCCATATATACCCATTGATCCAAAAGACATAGGCCGCACATATGATGCAGATGTCATAAGAGTAAATTCCCAATCAGGCAAAGGCGGCATAGGCTATATGCTTGAAAATATTTACGGATATAATCTGCCGGCAAAAATGAGAGAAGATTTCAGCTACTTGTGTAAAGAGGTCTCAGATAAAGAGCATAAAGAATTAAAGCCGGAAGAAATACTTAAAATATTTAGTGATAATTATCTTAATATTTGTGGTATAATAAGTGTAACAGACTTTGATTTTGTTCGTGAAAATGATGAGGTTAAGATAGAGATAACATTCAAGAAAAACAACAAGGAAACGACAATGAACTCCAAAGGCAACGGTTCACTTAGTGCGGTAAACAATGCGCTTAAAGCTTATACAGGAGAAGATTACAGATTACAGGTATTCACACAGCACAGTATGCAGGGCGAAGGGTCACGAAGTGTTGCAGCAGCATATATAGGGCTTGAAAAAGAAGATAAAAGAATATATTGGGGCGCAGGTACAGATACAGATGTTATGAGGGCAAGTACAAAAGCACTGTTAAGTGCATTTCACAATATGATGAAGGGGGAGAAAAAGTAAAATGGGAATGACAATGACACAGAAAATTCTTGCAAAACACTCAGGCCTTGATAAAGTGGTACAAGGCCAGCTGATAAACGCAAAGGTTGATATAGTTTTAGGTAATGATATAACAACTCCTGTTGCGGTAAATGAGTTTAGAAAGGCAGGTTTTGAAAGTGTTTTTGATAAGGATAAAATAGCTATAGTATTAGATCATTTTGTACCTAACAAAGATATAAAAGCGGCAGAACAATCAAAAACCTGCAGAGAGTTTGCCTGTCTGCATTGCATAGAGCATTTTTATGATGTGGGCAAAATGGGCATAGAACACGCACTTTTGCCGGAACAGGGAATAGTAACAACCGGAGACTGCGTTATAGGAGCAGATAGTCATACCTGTACATACGGTGCGCTTGGAGCTTTTGCAACAGGCGTAGGGTCAACAGATATGGCAGCAGGTATGGCTACGGGAATGGCGTGGTTTAAAGTTCCAGGAGCAATCAAGTTTAATCTTACAGGAAAGCTTTCTGAAAATTGCAGCGGAAAAGATGTAATACTGAAAATAATAGGTGATATAGGGGTAGACGGAGCTTTATATAAAAGTATGGAGTTTACAGGAGAGGGAGTAAAAAATTTATCAATGGATGATAGGTTCTGTATATGCAATATGGCAATAGAGGCCGGAGCTAAGAACGGCATTTTCCCTGTAGACGATATAACTATGGAATATATAAAAGGAAGAAGCAATAAAGAACCTGTTATATATAAGGCAGATGATGATGCAGAGTATGAAAAGGTGATTGATGTTGATCTAAACAAAATAGTACCAACGGTTGCTTGTCCGCATCTTCCTGAAAACACAAAACCGGCAAAGTGTTTATCAGATGTAAAAATAGATCAAGTGGTAATCGGAAGCTGTACAAACGGAAGAATTGAAGATATGAAAGCCGCATATGAGGTTTTAAAGGGCAAGCATATAGCAAAAGGGGTAAGATGTATTATAATTCCGGCTACAATGCAAGTGCTAAGAGAATGTGTGGAAAACGGCTGGTACACCGCATTTTTAGATGCAGGAGCAGTAGTATCAACTCCGACCTGCGGACCGTGCTTAGGCGGATATATGGGCATTTTGGCTTCAGGCGAAGTATGTATTGCAACTACCAATAGAAATTTTGTGGGACGAATGGGGCATATAGACAGCAAGATATATCTCTCATCACCAAAAACAGCAGCAGCAAGTGCCTTAGCGGGATATATAACAGAGTATGAGGGGGAGTAAGATGTATACACAAGGGAAAGTCTTTAAATACAATGATAATGTAGACACAGATGTTATAATTCCTGCAAGATATCTGAATACTCCTGATAAAGAGGAATTATCAAAGCATTGTATGGAGGATATAGATAAAGATTTTGTAAAGGAAGTATCAAAAGGCGATGTAATAGTAGCAGGTTGGAATTTTGGCTGCGGCTCGTCAAGAGAACACGCTCCGCTTGTCATTAAAACTTGTGGCGTAGGTTGTGTTATAGCTAAAAGTTTTGCAAGAATTTTTTACAGAAATGCAATCAATATAGGGCTTCCTATTTTAGAATGTGAAAAAGCCTGCGATGAAATAAACGCAAATGATAAATTAAATGTAGACTTTGATACAGGAATAATAAAAAATTTAACAACACAAAAAGAGTATAAAGCTTTACCTTTTCCGGACTTTATACAAAATATTATTAAATCCGGAGGACTACTTGCTGCGTTAAAAAAGGAGGATAACAATGAATAAAAAAATCGCAGTCATAAGAGGAGATGGGATAGGCCCGGAAATCATACAGGAAGCTTTAAAAGTCCTTGATAAGATAGCAAATATTTATGGACATAATTTTAGTTATGTGGATGTAGATATGGGCGGATGTGCTATTGATAAATATAATGAGCCGCTGCCCAAGGAAAGTCTTGAAAAATGCATAGAGTCAGACAGTGTTTTGTTAGGAGCAGTAGGCGGAGAAAAATGGAATAATGTCCCGGGAAATAAACGGCCGGAGAAAGGACTTTTAAAACTCCGTGCAGGAATGAAGGTTTACAGCAATAATCGTCCTGCAAAAATTTGGCCGCAGCTCTCAGAAGCTTCACCACTGAAAAAATCTATAGTTGACAAGGGTATCGATTTTATAATAGTAAGAGAGCTGACAGGCGGTATTTATTTCGGTGAACATAAAATTGAAGAAATAAACGGAAAATCTGTTGCAACTGATGTGTTGGTTTATAATGAAGATGAAATAAAGCGTATAGCGAGAATAGGCTTTGAAATGGCACAGAAAAGGAATAAAAAGCTCTGTTCTGTTGAAAAGAGTAATGTGTTGGAAAGCAGCAGACTCTGGAAAAAAACTGCAAGCTCATTAGCAAATGAATATCCGGATGTTAAACTTACGCATATGTTGGTGGATAACTGTGCTATGCAGATAGTAAAAGATCCAAGTCAGTTTGATGTAATAGTTACTGAAAATATGTTCGGAGATATACTCTCAGATGAAGCTTCAATGATAACAGGGTCTATAGGTATGATACCCTCATCAAGCTTAGGTCTGACTACTTGCGGGTTATATGAACCAATTCACGGCTCAGCGCCTGATATAGCAGGAAAAGATAAAGCAAACCCGATAGGCACAATTTTATCAGCAGCTATGATGCTCAAGTACAGCTTTAATATGGAAGAAGAATCAAAAGCAATCGAAAAAGCAGTAGACGAATTTTTAAACAGCGGATATAGAACAGAAGATATAATGAGCAAAGATATGAAAAAAGTTGGCTGTAAAGAGTGTGGAGATTTAATAGTCGGGTTTATAAAGAAGGCTTAAAAAGTGAAGGGTAACGATTATATACTCAAAGCTATTTTAAATTTACAGGATAAGAATTATCGTGACTTTCAGAAAAAACTCATACCAAACATAGACAGTCAGCGTATAATAGGTGTAAGAACACCTAAGCTAAAAGAACTTGCAAAAAAGTTAGCTGCTGATAAAACTGTAGATATAAGAGGCTTTATTGAGTCTTTGCCGCATTTTTACTATGAAGAAAATCAGCTTCACTCTTTTATTATTTCTAATGAGAAAGATTTTGATAAATGTGTAGTGATGACAGATGAATTTTTACAATATATAGATAACTGGTCGACTTGTGATCAGTTATTACCAACAGTCTTTAAAAAACATAAACCAGAGCTTTTAACATATATAGATAAATGGATAAAATCAGACAGAACATATACCGTAAGATTTGCAATAGGAATGTTGATGAAGCATTTTCTTGATGATGATTTTAAAATAACCTATCTTCACACAGTATCAGAGGTGGTACATCAGGACTATTATGTAAAGATGATGATATCGTGGTATTTTACTACGGCACTTGCAAAGCGATACGATAAAACTGTCGGGTTTTTAGAAAACAGAGTGCTTGATAAATGGACTCACAATAAAACAATTCAAAAATCGTTAGAAAGTTATAGGATATCAAGTGATAAAAAAGCGTATTTAAGAACACTGAAGATATAAAAAAGTCACCTAACAGAAAGTAATTTTTCCGTTAGGTGATTTTTATATGAATTTATTTAGATTTTATAGGTTATTAGTGGCGTTTGATTTTGCCGGAGCTTGTTTTCGGGAACTCGGTATCTCTTATTAAAGCCTTAACAATACGCTTATAAAGAGGGAGATTAGTGTTGATTTCATCGATCTTAGCTTCGAAAGCTTTTTGAACATCGCTGATACCGGCTGCTTGTATAAAGTCATCATTTGGGAACATTTCAGCGATAATCTGGCCTTTTTCAGAACGGACAATGAGTTCTTTAGCAACAAGCCAACCGTTGAATTT
Organism: Clostridia bacterium; assembly: GCA_030528905.1. Classification (GTDB taxonomy): domain Bacteria; phylum Bacillota; class Clostridia; order Oscillospirales; family Acutalibacteraceae; genus JAUMXZ01. Next base: position 7,680 of record JAUMXZ010000043.1, read on the forward strand.
ATTTTCTAATTCCTCAGGAGATACATTCTCGCCATTGGAAAGTATGATTAAGTTCTTCTTTCTTCCGGTGATATAAACAAAGCCATCATCATCAACATGACCTAAGTCGCCGGTTCTGAGCCAACCGTCTTCAGTAATAGATTTCTTAGTTTCCACTTCATCTTTGTAGTAACCAAGCATTCTGCTTTTTCCGCGGACTAAAAGTTCACCGTCTTCAACTTTGGCTTCACAACCCGGAATCAGAACACCAACAGAGTCGATTTTCTTAAAGTCCGGAAGGTTAGCACTAATTCTTGGAGAAAACTCAGTCATACCATAGCCTTGAACAACATCAATACCGTACTCAGCCAGCTCAGTAATGAGAGCAGGGTTTAGATATGCGCCGCCGCTGAATATTATACGAATAGAAGTACCTAAAACTTTTTTAGCTATCATTGGCTTTGGAACCTGTGGATTTGCGTTTGAGATTTCACGCATTCTGTAGTATAGAGATTCGATGATGAGAGGCACAAGAAGGATAACATCAGGGTTAAACGCATTGGCATTTTTAACTAAATGCATCATAGAATCGTTGAAGAATGAAACAGAGCCGTGAGCCATACAGTTGAGTATATCGCAAGTAAAGCAATAGGCGTGGTGAATAGGCAATACAGATAGCATTTTTGTGCCGGCAGGCAGACCCATATGCATACAGGTAGCATTATCAGCAAGGCTTTCGTGAGAGAGCATAACACCTTTTGGTTTTCCGGTAGTTCCGGAGGTAAAAAGAATAGTACACATTTTAGTGCTGTCTATTTCAACATCGAAGTAGCCTTGATTATTGCTTAGTAATTTTGAGAAAGATAAGAATTTATCACTATCTTCGTCAATAGTTGTGCTGATAAAATATTTAACCTTAGGGCATTTAGCCATAATTTCATCAATTCTATCCTTAAAGACTTTATCGAAAACAAAAGCAGAAACATCAGCACGGTTAATAAGTTCAGCAATTTCATCAGCAGGAAGTTCCTTGTCTAACGGAACTATGACACTGCCGCTGTTTATAGTACCGAGGTAAGTAACAACCCACTCATAGCTTGTAAGTCCGGAAACAGCAATATGAGAGCCTAATAAATCAAGACTTTTTAATATATTAGAAAAAGCCATAGTATCATTCAGAAAATCCTTATAAGTTTTGGTAATCAGATCTTTTTTAACTTTGTATATGAATAGTGGATTATCGCCGTGAATTTTAGCGGAATCGATTACTAATTCTTTGACACTGTCATACCTCTTTGTAGTTTTTACATCTGCTCTTGTCATCATAAAATAGCCCCCTTTAAGGTTTATGTTTAATTTTTATTTAATTTTGAAGCTGCTCGATATATTTAACAGCTTCTCCGACAGTTTTAACATTGATAACTTCTCTTTCGTCGATTTCAATTTCAAATTCATCTTCGATATCGCCCAAGAAGCTCATAAAATCGTAGGAGTTAAAGCCAAGGTCGGCGATGAATTGAGAATCTTCACTGATATCATCAGGATCAACATCAACATAATTAACAATAAGGTCTTTTAATTGGTCTAACATTTTAAATCAATCTCCTTTAAATAAAAAATTAAGTATTTGCAATAACCTCAGCTATTGTCTCGTCAGGATGATTAACGCCTTCAAAGAGAATACGAGTAACGAAATAATAAATTTTTTCCAAGTCGTTAAAGTTATATTTTTCTGTTCTGTACTCGAAAGTAAAATCAAGGCCGTCATCGAGAGAATCGTGAGTTACGGTTAAATAGAGGTTTTGAGAAGCGATACCATTACAATACCAACCGGATTTATATCGGATATCAGGGACATCAGAAGATCGCAGTACAAGTGGCTGATAAGTAAGACTAATGGGTTCATAGGTTTGACCTTCATCGAGGTTATAGTATTTTTTTCTGGCCTCGAAGAAGTCATATATATCATAATCAGCGTGTCTGAAGACCTGATTTTGATTAGCTTGAATTTTTCTGCAGGCATCAAGGAAGGTTTCATTTGTCTGAACTACAGTGCGGCATGGGAAAAATTGGATTCTCGAACCGCCTGAAAATTTTTCCAAAAGAGTAGCTCTTCTGGAAACGGCATTACAAATAGAAATATCCGGCTGATTATCGTTTACTTTTTGAAGATAGGTTCTAAGAGCGGTGAGCAAAAGGCAGGTCATAGAGATATTATGCTGCATACAGAATTTTATCAGTACATCTGAAGGGTTGGGTTCCAAGTGGAAGCTTAGTATATCTGAAGCATTTCCGGTATCTAAAGTATTGACAGCTCTTAAATTAGGGTTATTATATTTAGCGCGTTCTCTGTCCAGAGATTTCTCACCGGTGACATCTGTATAGAGCGGCTCAGATTCTTTTATCACATTGTACCAATACTCTTTATCTCTTTGGAAAGCCTTTGAATTATTCATATATTTGAGATCTTTTTCCAAAGCCTGTATAAAAGATTTAAGAGGTTTAGGATAAGGAGTACCATATTTTTTGCTGCAATAGACTTCTATAACATCTTTGAAGAACAGGAATATGCCTTGAGCGTCCATAATCATATGGTCAACAAGCATATACATACCTTTGAAGCCACCGGGCATAGAGATCATAACTATTCTGCTCAAAGGGCTGTCAAAGCGTTCAAAGGGAACAGATGTCCATTTTTTCATTTCATTATCAGCATCTTCTTGTTTCCAATGGCTAAATTCAAAGAAAGAAATTTCCTGAGTTTCCTTGTCAACGACATACTGCATAACTTGTCCATCGTCAGTTTTTGTAAGTCTGACTCTCAGACACTCACAGTGATTATAAGCTTCCTGGATACTTTGTTTTAAGACATCGAAATCAACATCAGATTCCAAAGTTAAGCTTGTACCAATATTAAGCAGGTGTTTATCTTGAGATTTTTCCCAAGTGGAATAAAAAAATCTTTGAGAAGCGGCTAACGGATACAATTTTACATCAGTACTCATAACATCTGTCCTTTCAAAAATATAATTAAGTTAAAGCATTACACAGAATATTTTAATTTTACACAGTACCAAGACAATGAGTTGTATTGGTTACATATTTATTTA
>JAUMXZ010000044.1 GCA_030528905.1 Clostridia bacterium
ATACGACCTCTTTTTTTGTTGATCTCTCCCATTACATCTCCTAATGATGCATCCGGTACAACAGCTTTAAGACTGCCAATAGGCTCAAGCAAAACAGGGTTTGCCTTTGGCAGACCATTTCTATATGCAAGTGCTGCAGCCATTTTAAATGCCATTTCAGATGAATCAACCGGATGGTATGATCCATCATAGAGTGTAGCTTTTAATCCTACAACCGGATATCCTGCTAAAGGTCCTTTTTGCATTGCTTCTCTTAAACCTTTTTCTACTGCCGGGAAATATCCTTTTGGTACAGATCCTCCGACGATAGTTTCGTTAAAGTCTAAACTCTCTGCATCACTTGGTGAAAACTCAATCCATACATCTCCGAATTGTCCGTGACCGCCGGTTTGTTTTTTATGTCTGCCCTGTGTTTTTACGCTTGATTTAATTGTTTCACGATATGCAACCTTCGGTGTTTTGACAATAGCATCTACAGCAAATCTGTTCTTTAACTTTGAAAGTATTACCTCTGTGTGCTGCTCGCCCATAGTGGATATTACCATCTCGTGAGTTTCCTGATTATTTACAAATACTATTGTGGGATCTTCATCAGCAAGTCTTAAAATGCCTTGAGCTACCTTATCCTCTTCACCTCTGGTAACCGGATATATAGCAACTGATAATCCCGGTATCGGATATTCAACAGGATCAAGTATTACCTTTCTTGACGGCGCACAGAGTGTATCACCTGTTTGTACATTTTGTAATTTTGCCACTGCACCGATATCTCCGGCACATAGTTCTTTTACTTCTTTTGATTTTTTACCTGTCATTACAAACAGTTTGCCCAATTTTTCGGAGTTTCCGGTTCTCATATTAAATATTGTACTGTCGGCAAATATTTTTCCTGAAACTACTTTGAAAAATGACAGCTTGCCTACAAACGGATCCACTAATGTTTTAAACACTATAACTGCTGCCTGAGCTTCTCTGCTTGGTAAGATCTCGTGTAAACTTCCATCAGTATCAACAGCAAGTTCGCCACCTCTGTCATATGCAGACGGAGTAAGCCAGGTAAGTCCGTTTAATAAATGCTCAACGCCGTATGTAGTATGAGCATCTCCGCAGAATACCGGGTAAATTTTTCCGCTCTTTACGCCGGAACTTATGCCTAAAATTATTTCTTCCGGAGTAAATGTTTCACCTGAGAAATACTTTTCAAACATTTCATCACTTGTCTCTGCAACAGCTTCATTAACAGCAGTTCTAAGTCCTTCAAGTCTGTCACCCATATCAGGAATAGGAACCTGTACTACTTTATTATTCTCATATTTATATGCTTTATATTCTAATATATTAACATAACAATCAGCTTTGCCATCTTTTATATAAGGAACAACAACAGGACAAACAGCAGGGCCAAAAGCGGCTTTTAACTCTTCGAATACTCTATAGAATCTTGATGACTCGTCACAAAGTCCGTTTACAAAAAATACTTTGGCCAAGTTTCTTTTCTCAGCAGCATAAAATGCCTTTTTAGTTCCTACAGAAATACCTGATTTACCCGAAACAGTAATCAAAGCTGTATCTGCAGCTCTCATACCTTCAGCTAAAGCACCTTCAAAATCGAAAAGTCCAGGAGTATCAATGAAATTTATTTTTTTGTGTTTCCACTCTACCGGAGCAACGGTTGCACAAACTGAAGAATGTCTTTTTATTTCTTCCACATCAAAATCACATACAGTATTTCCGTCATCAACTTTACCAAGTCTATCTATCTGTTTTGCCAAAAACAGCATACTTTCTATCAAAGAAGTTTTTCCGCTTGAACTGTGTCCTGCTACAGCTATATTAAAAATATCTTTTGCGTTGTATGTTTTCATAAATAACAAAGCCCCTTTTCAAATAAAATAAATTAAAGCTTATTTAAAGCTCTACTCAATAAGTATAAAACTTATTAGGTATATTTTTCAATAATTTTAATGTAAATAATTTGAAAATTTATTTATGCAAATTAGTTAATTTTGTAAACATTATTGTGATATTTGTATAGATACTGATTTGTTTTTTTACTTTTTTTTAAAAAAATATCTCTAACCACTAATTTTAAATAAAAAATACGGTTAGAGATATATACGCTTTTTATATAATTTATGATCTTGAATTTATATAATCATAATATTTTTCAAAACTCATATTAAGTCGTCTCATTTTTTGAGCATTTTCAACTCCCACATATCTGTATCTGTACGGGTTAAAGTTAGCTCTTGTTTCTGAAACTTTATCTTCCGGATATCTTTGTATAAATCCATAGTCTATACAATTAGAATAAAGCCATTTGTATGCAGGTGTGGTTTCAAAAGCAACGCTGCCGTCAGAGTCTGCAAGATTTATTTCTACAGTAAGTCCTGTTTGTAAATCAGAGCAGCCTCCCTGCGGTTCAACTTTAGATGCTTCCTCTTCAGCTGAAACATCACTTAATCCATTTGCTAAATGTGCATTAACCAGTTCGTCGTGTGCTGCTTGTTGAGTTTCTTTATCTACATATCCTTTGGTAACGGTAAAATTATACCCTAATTGTTTTGCCTGTTCAAACATCTTGTTAAGCATATCCACTAAGATCTTATCACATTTCACCGAAGCATAATCTACCAGGTTAAGAGCAAATGTGTCCGGAATCTGATGATCAAAGTTGACAAGAGTTAATAATTTGCTGTTATCCTCCTCTGTTGCTACCTGAGTATGTTCAAATTGCGAAACGGTTTCCAGATCCGGAATTTTATTAGCTTGTATATTCTTTGTAACAAATAAAACCATCGCTGCAAGCAAACCTATTATCAGTATAACTGTAGTAATAATTGTTATTTTCAGTCTTTTAATTTTTCGTTCTGCATATGTTTTTCTATATCTATTAATCTTCATAATAAATTTTCCTTAAAATTTTTTATGACATAAAAAATGATTTTATTGCTTTATATGTCATATATAAATCAAACTTTGATATTATTTCAAACGGAGAGTGCATTGACATTACGGGAACGCCTAAATCCACTACATCAATATTCAGATTAGCTATATATTTAGCAACTGTACCGCCGCCGCCGGAATCTGTTTTTCCAAGCTCACCGGTCTGCCAGACAACATCGTTACTGTCCATGATGTTACGGAACTTTGCCATCAATTCTGCTGACGCATCTGATGTTGAATATTTTCCGCCGTGCCCTGTATATTTGGTAATAACCGTACCAAGTCCCATATAAGAGCTGTTGTTAGGATCAAATTCTGAGGCAAATCCCGGGTCAAAAGCTGCGTTTACATCAGCTGAAAGGCACATACTTCTTGAAAGAACATGATTTACATCCAATCCCTCAGATTTAGCCAGGTCTGAAATAAAATACATCATATAATTACTGTTAAGACCGGTATTTCCATCACTTCCGACTTCTTCTTTATCTGCTAAAACAGTGATTACGGTCTTCTTTGGCTTCTTACAATTAAAGATAGCCTCAAGAGCACAGTAAGCACAAACTCTGTCATCGTGTCCGTATGATCCTATCATACTCCTGTCAAAGCCTATATCACTTGCCTTGTAAGCCGGAACAAATGATAACTCAGCAGATATAAAGTCATCTTCTTTGATTGCGTACTTATCATTTAGTATCTTCATTACATTTAGTTTTACTAAATCTTCTCCACTTTCATAATCATACGGAATATTTCCAACTAAAACATTCAGATCTTCGCCTTTTATAGCTTTGCCTAAGGGCTTTTGCATCTGTTCATTTGCTAAATGCGGAAGTAAATCGGAAATGCAGAATTTCTCATCATTATCATCTTCACCTATGTTTATATCAACAACTTCTCCATCTTTTTTTACTACTACACCGTGCAAAGAAAGCGGCATAACCGGCCATTGATACTTCTTGATCCCACCATAGTAGTGGGTTTTGAAATAAGCTATAGAATTGCTCTCATATAAGGGGTGTGCCTTTAAATCAAGTCTTGGTGAATCGATGTGTGCAGCAGAAATCAATGTTCCGCTTTCCAAACTTTCTTCTCCTATAACTGCTAATATAACAGCCTTATCCCTATTGTTATAATAGACCTTATCAAAAGCGCTATATTTCTTATTCGGGTCAAATTCCTCAAAGCCGTATTGTTTAGCCTTTTCTATTGCAATTTTTACAGCTTCCCGTTCAGTTTTAGCTTTATTTAAAAAATCTTTATAGTTGATACTGAATTTTTCTATTTTCTCTTCGTTTTTTTTCTTTGATTCTAAAGCAACATCTTTGATATTATAAAACAAATTTTCCTTTAGTTTTTTTGACTTGCTGTTTTTATCTGACACAATGAGTTCCCCCTGTACTGATAAAAATTTATTGTAATTTATAAAAACGACAAAGCGATACGACATTTTTCTGCCGTTATCGCTTTATTTTAACTTTTAATTTTTATTAAAAATATCTTTTTAATAATCCTCTGAATCCGGCACCGTGACGAGCTTCATCTTTAGCCATCTCGTGTACTGTGTCGTGTATTGCATCTAAGTTGAGTTCTTTTGCTCTTTTGGCTAAGTTAAGCTTACCTTCGCAAGCTCCTGCCTCTGCATCTGCTCTGAGCTCAAGATTTTTCTTTGTGCTCTTAGTAACAACTTCTCCTAAAAGCTCTGCAAATTTAGCTGCGTGTTCTGCTTCTTCGAAAGCATATCTTTTGTAAGCTTCTGCGATTTCAGGATAGCCCTCACGCTCTGCTTGTCTGCTCATTGCAAGATACATACCGACCTCACAACATTCGCCATTAAAGTTTTCTATAAGACCATTATAAACTTCCTGGTCAACACCTTGAGCAATTCCTATCTCGTGTTCGCAAGCAAAAGCAGCATTTTCAACTGCTTCCTTGAATTTATCACTGCCTGCTTTGCAAACAGGACAACTCTCAGGAGCACTGTCTCCCTGATGCACATAGCCACATATCATACATACATATTTTTTCATTGTAAAAAAAACTCCTTTCAAATTAAAACTAATACAGTTATGTTACCATATATTTTAAAAAAAGTAAATAGAAACACTTAATTTTTGATCATTAACTACAATAATAGCTTCAAAATTTAATTCAATTATTACATCATTTATTTCAATTATGACATTTTTTATCTTAAAATGTTACTTGAAAAATAAATATTTTGCTGATATAATTTTTATGTAGTGATATTATACAAAATTATGTATCTTATCCTGAAATATTTATATTCTTTTTGATAGGAGGCACAAAATTATGAATACGGTTCAGGATTATAAATGTCCTAATTGCTCCGCTCCACTCGTTTTCAATGCTAATAATCAAAAACTGCATTGTGAATCGTGCGATAGCAATTTCTCAATCGAGGATTTAAAAGCTGCCGGTAATCAGCAAACACAGGAGTCTTTTGAGTCAAAGTACGATTGGAAAAATTATCACCCAAGAGATTTTAAATCTGATGGAAAAATCAATCTCTCTGCTTATTCCTGCCCATCTTGCGGCGCCCAGATAGTCGGAGATGAAAATTTAGGAACTACCGTTTGCCCTTACTGTGGAAACTCAACCATAATCAAGGAGCAATTTGAAGGCACTTTGATGCCTGACTTTCTTATTCCCTTCAAGGTCGATAAGAAAACTGCTATGAAAGCTTTTGAAAAAGCTTCTCTAAAAGCTCCGTTTTTGCCAAAAGAATTTAAAGATAAGAAAAAAATCGAAGAAATGTCCGGACTCTATGTCCCTTATTGGATCTTCGGCTGTGATTGTCACGCAAATGTTCATTATAACGCTACCAAAGTTTCTCACTGGAGCGATTCTGATTATGACTATACTAAAACCGATTACTACCAGATAATCAGATCCGGTACAGTCGGCTTTGAAAATATCCCTGTTGATGGTTCTTCCAAAATAGATAATATCTACACCGAATCCGTTGAACCGTATAACTACAATGATGCTGTCAACTTCGATACCGCTTATCTTTCCGGCTACCTTGCTGACAGATATGATGTGGATAGCGAGGATTGCGTTGATCGTGCTAATGAACGCGTAAAAAACAGCACGGAAGATATTTTCAGATCAACTGTAATAGGCTATGATACAGTCTCAACAATCGGCTCCTCTGTTAATTTCTCTGATGGAGAAATCCGCTATTCCCTGCTGCCTATGTGGATGCTTAATATTAAATATAATGATAATACCTATAAATATGCTATAAACGGTCAAACTGAAAAGGTTGTCGGCGAATTCCCTGTTTGCAAAAAAAGAAGAAATACATTCTTCGCTATCGTTTATGTTATTACTCTTGCTGTTTGTTTCCTTATAGCAAAATTATTAGGCTTCATTTAGGAGGTAGCATATTATGAAAAGAAAATTATCTATTTTAACACTGCTTGCAATAATTACTGTTTCTCTTATTTTCCCCGCTTCTATATCTGCTGCTACATATACAAAACAAGTCGAAGACCACGCAGATTTCCTTACCACAGAACAGGAAAAAGTTTTATCAGATAGACTTAGTGACATAAAAAAAGAATATGATATGGATATAGTTATCGTAACGGAAAAAACTTTAACCAGAAATACTATCGAGGCTGAAGCCGATGATATATACGACTACAACGATTACGGAGTGGGCTCAAATAACAGCGGAATACTATTCCTTGTGTGCGAGTCGCCAAGAAAAACTCACTTTACTACAACCGGAAATGCCATCACTGCTGTTAATGACAAAGGTCTTGAATACTTAACCAACAAATGTATCCCTCTTCTCAAAAAAGATGATTATTATAACGCTTTTTTAGCTTATGCTGATGGATGTGAGTTCTTATTTGAACAATATGCCAAAGGCGAACCCTACACAGGTTCAGAGGAAAAAGTTAATATAATTTTTGTAATCCTTGCCATTGTCTTGATTCCTCTTGCTGTTAGCTTTATAATAACAAAAATTCGTACATCAAAAATGAAAACAGCCAGAGAACAAAATTATGCTCAGAATTATGTCAAAGATGGCAGCTTTAATTTGGCTTTCTCAAGAGATATCTTCCTCTATAGTCATACTGACAGGAGAGCAAAACCAAAATCAGATGATCATAGCACAACACATACTTCTTCATCCGGGGAGACTCACGGAGGAAGTAGCAGTGACTATTAAACTTAACCCCTAATCAGTTATTTTAATTCAAAACTATTATAAAAAGGAGTGTTACATATGGGTCTTTTAAAAGCAGGTATAGGTGCTTTAGGTGGCGTTTTATCAGATCAGTGGAGAGATTTTTTCTATTGTGAAAGTATAAGTGAGGATGTTTTAGTTGTTAAGGCTCAAAAACGCAAAGGTAAAAGAAGTTCTAACAAAAAAGGTGACGATAATATCATTTCTAACGGCTCTATAGTCGCAATCAACGAAGGTCAATGTATGATTATCGTCGAACAAGGCAAGGTTGTCGATATCTGTGCTGAACCCGGTGAATTCGTTTATGATACATCAAGCGAACCAAGTATATTCTATGGAGATCTAAGCTCAAATATCAAAAAGACTTTCGCTGAAATAGGTAAAAGGTTTACATTTGGCGGAGACACAGGTAAAGATCAGCGAGTATATTTCTTTAATACTAAAGAGATTATCGGAAATAAGTACGGTACCCCTTCTCCTGTTCCTTTCCGTGTTGTCGATAATAATATCGGCTTAGATGTCGATATCGCAATTCGCTGCCACGGAGAATATTCTTATAAAATTGTCAACCCGATGCTTTTCTATACCAATGTCTGCGGAAATGTAAAAGATGAGTTCGAGCGCTCAACTATTGATGGCCAGCTAAAATCTGAACTCTTGACAGCTTTACAACCGGCCTTTGCCCAGCTCTCTGAGATGGGAATAAGATATAGCGCTTTGCCGGGCCATACTATGGAGCTTAGTGATGCTTTAAATAAAATTTTATCTTCTAAATGGAGAGATTTAAGAGGTATAGAAATCGTTGTCTTCGGTGTTTCTTCTGTTAACGCCTCCAAAGAAGATGAGCAAATGATAAAAGAGCTTCAAAGAAATGCTGCATTCAGAAATCCTACAATGGCTGCTGCTCATATGGTCGGAGCTCAGGCTCAGGCTATGCAGGATGCTGCCAAAAATACAGGCGGTGCTATGAACGGATTTTTCGGTATGAATATGGCTTCAAATATGGGCGGTGTTAATGCTCAGAATCTGTTTGCTATGGGCCAACAACAGCAACAGCAACAACAAGTTCAACAAAATAGTGCACCGGCTAATAGTGGCGGCTGGACCTGTTCTTGCGGCACTTCTAATACCGGTAAGTTCTGCTCAAATTGCGGCAGCTCTAAACCACAAAACGCAGCCGGTTGGACCTGCTCCTGCGGCGCTGTTAATACCGGTAAGTTCTGTTCAGAATGTGGCAGCCCAAAACCTAACGGCGGATTTTGCAGTAACTGCGGACTTAAATTCGAAAATACTACTAATTTGCCAAAATTCTGTCCGGAATGTGGTACACCTATAAAATAAAAAATATTATTTGTAAACTGTATATATTCTTACAGTCTTATCCATAATAAATACGGCAAGTAAAGTAAAACTTTACTTGCCGTATTTTCAAATTTTTGAGCCTGTTTAGCAGCCGCAGTTTGATGAGCAATTATCATTGCAGCAACCTGAATTATTATTGCCACAGCAACATAAGATTAAAATAAGAATTATAATCCAAGAACAGTTTCCTCCACCAAAAAGACCATTGTTGTTACACATAATGTACTCCTCCTTTAAAATATCTTACTTACAATACATTATACGAATAATATCAAAAATTTGTGAATGAAAATTTTTAAATAATTTCTATGGGGGTAAGTCTATGTATAGATTTAACGGTTTTAACGATAAAGCTAATAAGGTTTTAAACAACGCCTTCTCTTCAGCTCAAGACCTTGGTCATACTTATATCGGAAGTGAACATATATTATTAGGTATACTAAAAGAACCTACCTGTATAGCTTACCAAATATTAAAAGATTTCGGTATAACTAAAAAATCCTACTACAATAAGCTTACAAAAAAAATTCCTTGCGGTATGCCTGTTCCTATTGACATATCAGACCTAACTCCGCGAGCTAAGAAAATTTTAGAAAATTCTTTGAAAATAAATAACAATATAACTCTCTCAGGTACTGATTGCCTTATACTGAGTATACTCGAAGAAAAATCTTCACTTGCTTTTAATCTCCTTGAAACTCTTGGCTTAGATGTCCAATCAGCAAAGAAAAAAATTAAAAATTATTACTATTTAGAATATATTGAAAACAAATACACTAAAAAGAAAAACACTAAATTGCTCGATGGATTTACTGTTAATTTAAACGAAAAAGCGGCAGTTGGTAAAATAGATCCGCTTATAGGCCGTAACAAGGAAATAGAAAGAATTTTACAAATAGTATCACGACGAACAAAAAATAATCCCTGTTTGCTTGGAGACCCCGGTGTTGGAAAAACTGCAATAGTAGAAGGTCTTGCCCTGAAAATTGTTCAGCACGATGTTCCGGAGTTCTTAAGCGATAAAAAAATTCTGTCTCTGAATCTTACTCATATGGTTGCCGGAACAAGATATAGGGGCGATTTTGAGGAGAGAGTAAAAAATATCCTAAACGAAGTCACCAAAGATAGTTCCATAATATTATTTATAGACGAAATTCATTCTATAATAGGTACCGGCAGTGCTGAGGGCTCTCCGGATATTGCTAATATACTAAAACCTTACCTGACTAATAGAGAACTCCAGATTATAGGTGCTTCGACCGTAAAGGAATATCGAAAATATATTGCAAAAGATCCTGCTCTGAACAGAAGATTTCTGCCAATCGAAATAAAAGAACCATCAATCAGCGAAAGCATAAATATTATTGACGGTATAAAAGATAAGTACGAAACTTTCCATAATATAAAGATAACTTATGAAGCTATAATCAGTGCTGTAAAACTATCAGACAGATATATAACAGACAGATTCCTCCCTGATAAGGCTATTGATATAATTGATGAGGCTGCATCTAAATTGAAAATAAGCAATCTGAAATTAAACCTATTGCCAAAACACGATACATCCGAAAACAATACCCCGACTTTTCAGGATTATAACTTTTTTTCAGAACCATTTAGTAATAATAAGCTTATCAAACACTCTGAAAAAAACATCCTGACCCCTTCAGATATTCAGCAGGTAGTTTCTTTTTGGAGCGGGATACCAATAACCGAATTAACTCAGGAGGAGAGTATAAAGCTTTATAATATGGAAAAAAATTTGAAAAAATCTGTTATAGGCCAAAATGAAGCTATAAAAGTTATCTGCTCTGCTCTAAAAAGAAATAGAACCGGAATCAAAGATTCTAACAGACCAATCGGCTCATTTGTTTTTTTAGGCACTACAGGAGTCGGTAAAACAAAACTATGTAAATCTTTAGCTAAACTGCTGTTTGGTAAAGAAAATTCTTTAATTAAATTCGATATGTCTGAGTTTATGGAAAAACATACTGTCTCCAGACTCATCGGTTCTCCACCGGGTTATGTGGGTTCTGAAAACGGCGGCGAATTAACTGAAAAGATAAATAGAAATCCCTACAGCATAATTTTGTTTGATGAAATCGAAAAA
>JAUMXZ010000045.1 GCA_030528905.1 Clostridia bacterium
TCATCCAAATACGCAAGCAGTGCAGTATCGCTGTTGCCTGAGAAATCAAGTAAGGACTCAGGTGAGGTAAATTCTCAAAATTGGGATGAGCTCTTAGGACTTATCAATTCAGATGTCAGTTCAGGAGTGTTTACCTTTGCTGAAAGCGCTGCAGATAATGCCGGTGGAGAGTGGTTAATCGGACTGGGAATATCACTTATCTGTCTTGGAACTTTAGGTGTTTTCTTAGTGATATATTTTCAGTATTTCAGTCCTAAATCTCCGGGCAAAATCAGAAAAATGATGATAGCAAAAACTTATTCAAAACCAGCAACACCGGAAAAAAATTATTATGCGTCATCCAGTTATGCAAGTGCTTATCAAGCTGCTTACAAAAAAACTCACAGCAGGCCTTCAGGCAGCACAACTAACAGAAATTTAGATTACGGAGATTCATATAACAGCTATATGCCGCCAAGAAAAAAATAGAGAATAAAATAAAAAAGAAGTTCGGAAATTTTCCGGACTTCTTTTTGTTTTCTTATTTGATTTTCAAATTTTATTTTATCGTATGTATAGCATATGTTCTTTCATCAGCGGCTTTAATAAAGGCAAGTAAAGCCCACGAAGATATCATACTGGAGCCTCCGGCACTGACAAAAGGCAAGGTAACGCCGGTAATCGGTAAGATATCTGTTGCGCCGAAAATATTAAGAGCAGCCTGGAAAACAAACATACCTCCGACAGCACAGGCTCCTATAGAGTATAAAGTGCAACGGCTTATTTCGCTTAAAGCTCTTGAATAGAAGGCAAGTGCAGGGAAAATTAAAACTACAACAATAGCAAGTAATATTCCGAGTTCTTCACAAATCATACCAAAAACCAAGTCGCTGTAGGAAGCAAATATATCAGCAAGATTACCTTTGCCAAGACCAAAGCCGAACAATCCGCCGCTTGAAACATAAGTTAATACATTTGCCGGTTGATAGCCGGTTGTTTCGACATATTCAAAAGCGTGACCCCAGGAGGCAAATCTTTCCGCTATGTAGGGCTTGAATTGTAATATTATAAAGACAGCAAAAACAGCAGCCGCAATTATAAGAGCTATAGTCCTTAAATCACCGGAACGCATAAAGGAGATGACAATAAAGGTGAGGAAGAAAATACAGGCGGTTCCGAAATCTCCCATTAGGAATAACGCACCGATACAGATTCCTGAAAATATAATAAATCCGGTGAGGTTTTTAGCAGTTTGCAGACGAACTAAAGTAGAAGTTCCCACAAGTACAAGAGCGATTTTAACAAATTCAGACGGCTGTATTGAAACAGGACCTATCATTATCCAGTTTTTAGAACCGTTAAGAGTAGTTCCTATTAACAAATTGAGCGCCAAAAGAGCAACAGCAAAGAGGAAAATCTTAAAACGCCATTTCATAACTATATCGGGATCTCTTAAAAAGGCTATCATAAAGCAATAGAAAACGATACCTATGACCATAGTGATTATCTGAGTATATGCCGCATTAAGATCTACGCCTGAGATTATCATAACACCTATGCCGCAAAGGAATAGTACAACATTTTCGATTTCAAAAGTGGTTCTTTTTAAAATTGTTTTTGTCACAATAAAGAAGCTGTAGTTAATTAGGTTGAGCATAGCAAAGGGAATAAAATATTCATAATTAAACTCACCTTGAGATAAAGCAAGTTCCAAAAAGCCTATAGCCTGAAAGATGGTAGTAAAAAACAGCAAAGTAAGTGGTGATGCGGCATTTTTTGAGAGATTGCTTTTAAAAAACCAGCTTTCGCTTTTGATGTTGTTTATTTCGGCCTTTTGTAAAGACATAGCAGTACAGCCAAAGGTAATTACATCACCGATTTCAAGAACCTTATCGCCTCTTATTCTCACATTATTTACTTCTGTTCCACCGTGAGACCCGGTATCTTTTATAATCCAGCCTTTTTCGCGTCGGTATAAGACAGCGTGATTTCTTGAAACAGTAGGATCTGTGAGGATAATATCACAGGATTTGACTCTTCCTATACTGTTTTCCCAGTATAGGATAGGTATCTCATCGCCATTTGCTAAATTAACAAGTGTTATCAGCGGTTGTTTTGGTCTTCTGTGATCTCGCAAAGAAATTATACAATTATATAAAATGTAAAAAGCAATAAAGGGTAGAGTAATATGTATTACATAGAGAAACAAGTTAATGATATCACCTGATAATAAATTATTTATCACAAACCAACTCCTTTCCAACTAAGATTATAACATACAAACCAAAAGAAATAAATATATAAAATATCTGCATCAGACTTAATTTTGGATATTACGATAACAGATTTAAAAATTGTTAGTAAATACTTGATTTTTTTTCGTTTAATGTATAAAATATTATAATAAGTCTTATAATTGAGGGGAGGTTTTTATTTTGGCATACATTATTTCAGACGATTGCATTTCTTGTGGTGCTTGTGCAGCAGGTTGTCCTGTTGAGGCTATTTCTGAAGGCGATGGCAAGTATGTTGTTGATGCAGATACTTGCATTGATTGTGGTGCTTGCGCAGATACTTGTCCTGTAGATGCTCCTCAACAAGCATAGTAGGCAAAGTTTATAGGCCTAAAGACAAAAAATTTATAAGATGTTTTTTGTAAATTAAAATTAGATTTTAAAAACAAAGAAATCCTCCTGATATTACAGGGGGATTTTTTGTCTATTGAAAAGCGAAAAACACAAAAACATTCGCCTTTTGATTTATAATAAATCTAAAGCTTCACCGGGATTTTTATCAGCTTTTACATTCATCATAATATTTTGTATATAGCCTTTTTCGTCTATGATAAATGTACTGCGGACAACACCCATACTAACCTTGCCACATCTTTTCTTCTCCTGCCAAACTCCGTAAGAATCAATAGTTTCAACAGAAGGATCGGATAGTAGTATAAACGGCAGATTATTTTTCTCTGCAAATCTGCTATGTGACAACTTACTGTCTTTACTTATACCAATAATTTTTGCACCCTTTTCTTCAAACTGATCATTTAAACCGGCAAAAGCACAGGCTTGTTTAGTACATCCGGCAGTATTGTCCTTCGGGTAAAAGTATAATACAACTTTCTTGCCTAAAAAATCAGACAATGATACTTGATTACCGTCTTTGTCTTCTAAGGTAAACTCAGGAGCTTTATTTCCTACTTCTAACATAATTTGACCTCCTTATTTTATGTAATGAAATTAAACCTATGCTTAGGATTATACAATAACTTATTATAATATTCTGTGACATAGTCACAAAATATTATAATAAGTTGTCTTATTGTGTTTAAAAATATAGAAATATGCTATAATATAAGTATCATACTGTAGCGGGAGGTAATTATATGAAAGAAGCTAATAAAAATGGCATTACAAAGAAAACAAAGATTATTATTTTGGTTTCCTTGATAACTTTATTATTAGCAGCAGGAATAGTCTTTGTAGTGGTAAAGTTTTTTAATACGGGCAATCCGGAAGAAACTTTGAGCAAATATATGAGTCATATTGAGAATAAAGAATATAGCCAGATGTACCAGATGATAGATGCAGAAAAATCAGGAGGTATATCCGAGGAGGATTTTACCAAAAGAAATTCTGCTATATATGAAGGTATACAGATGAGCGATATGAATGTGGAAATAATCAGTAGCGATAAGAATAAAATGCAAGTTACATACAACACCTTATTTAATACCTCTGCGGGCAATATTAGTTTTGAAAATACTGCTAATTTTACATCCAAAGGCGGTGAGTGCAAACTTATATGGACAGATGCCTTAATTTTCCCAAATCTTACTTCATCAGATAAGGTAAGAGTATCATCAACCGAGGCTAAAAGAGGGGAAATTTTAGACAGAAATGGCGTTGTTTTAGCAGGTCAAGGAAAAGCTGCTTCTGTTGGTATTGTGCCCGGTAAATTTAAAAAGGAAACCATAGAACAGGTGGCTGAACTGTTAGAAATTCAGCCGGATAATATAAGTAATGCACTATCAGCAGAATGGATAAAGGAAACTTCATTTGTACCGATAAAAACACTTCCTTCTATTGAAAATTCTAACAATGAAAATGCAAAAGAAGCAGACAGGCAGAAAAAATTACTTGATATATCCGGTATAATGATATCAGAGATCGATGTAAGAGAGTATCCTTTAGGGCAGGCAGCTGCTCACCTTGTAGGTTATACACAAAGTGTTACAGCTGAGGATTTAGAAAAATATCCGACAGAAGGTTACACAGCTGAAAGTGTGATAGGCCGAACAGGCGTGGAAGCTCTTTATGAAAAGGAACTAAAGGGAGAAAATGGATGTAAAATATATATAATGGATTCGCAGAAAAATGAAAAAGAAGTTCTTGCCAATAAGCCTGTAAAAGATGGAGAATCTATAAAATTGACTATAGATGCATCTTTGCAAAGTGAAATATATAAGACTTTTAATGAAGAAAAAAGTGCTTCAGTTGCAATAAATCAATATACAGGAGAAGTTTTAGCGTTAGTAAGTACACCGGCATATGACAATAATGATTTTATATTAGGCTTTACAGATAAAGAGTGGGAACAGCTTAATAATGATAAATCTAATCCTCTTTATAATCGATTCAGACAATCCTGGTCTCCCGGTTCAACATTTAAGCCGATTACAGCTGCTTTAGGACTTGATACAAATTCAATAGATCCATCAGAAGACTACACAAACAATGGTCTTAGCTGGCAAAAAGATAATTCCTGGGGTGAGTATTTTATAACCACTTTAAATTCATATACTCCTGCAAATTTATCAAATGCAATAATGTGTTCTGATAATATTTATTTTGCAAAAGCTGCTTTAAAGATTGGTTATGAAAATTTTCAAAGTGGGTTAGAAAAACTTGGATTTAATACTGATATTCCATTTGATATATCTATGTCTAAATCTCAATATTCAAATACTGATAAAATAGAAACTGAAATACAGCTTGCAGATAGCGGTTATGGTCAGGCTCAGGTTTTAGTTAATCCTCTACATATGGCTTGTTTATATTCATCTTTTTGTAATAATGGCAATGTTATAAAACCGTATTTAATTTATAAAGAATTGCCAACAGCTGAATATTGGATTCCTGATGCTATATCTTCAGATGCTGCAAACACAGTACTTGAAGCGATGAAGCAGGTGGTAAATAATCCAAATGGTACAGCATATGCAGCTAAGAGAGATGACATAGTTTTAGCAGGAAAAACAGGAACAGCTGAGATAAAGGCATCAGTCGAAGATACATCGGGAACTGAGCTTGGATGGTTTGGTGTGTTTACAACTAACAGCGATATTTCTAATCCTGTAATGCTTATAAGTATGGTGGAGGATGTCAAAGAAAAAGGCGGCAGTGGATATGTTGTAACAAAGGACAACCAAGTTTTACAAAATTGGTTTACAAAATAGAGATTTTATAATAAAGAAAAAGGACTGCTATTTTAGCAGTCCTTTAAGGAAGTAATTTAGAAACTACATCTAATGCATTGAATTATCCGGTATTAGCGAAGACAAGTCCCAAAATATGAATATCGAGAGAACCGTAAATGGTTTTTCTCGGCATTTTTCTGTTTATTGCGATACATTCAACTCTTGAACCGACATTAAGTATAATTATGGTAGAAAATCAAAGAAGGTTTTGATTTTCGTGATAAGAAATATTACATATCACTTAATGATTTTGAACGGAGGGTAGTTGTAAACTGCTTAAATGAAATGCGGAACAACCTTATTGCCAACGGCAAGTACACCGATGCGGTGGACAAGGTTTTACTAAAAATCATTGATGCGAAGCAAAAGAAATTCAAGGTAATCTACAAGGATGCGTGATTTTTGTCGCTTCGTTTTCAAAACGGCCGTGCCCTGATTTATCTAAGCTGTATGCGGATCTACAGGATAATTTAGCAGAACAGATACTTCAAAAGAGAGTTTACTGTATCGACACATCCGAGCGCTGTATTGTTCATCTTATCAAGAGACTATGCTAGTATGAAGAATTTCCCTATAAAATCGGGTTGTTTCTCGGATATCCCCCAGAGGATATTCATGGCTTATCGAAAACAGAGCGGACGGTTACAAGTGTGTTGGCTGTTGGAAGGTTTACGGCGATGAGGATGAGACTTTTGCGAAACGCTCAATTCCCTTTTGTGTTCCTGGATTATAAGTTAGGGCAAGGTGATGTAGATTTATTCATTAGGTGACATAAAATGAGGCACAACAAGATTTCCTAAAAATCTTATTGTGCCTCTGAACTTTGCGGAAGGCAGATAGCATTCAAAGACAAAAGAGCTACCTACTGTCAGCTCCGCAGGGCGCTGCACCTGCCATCTGAGGACAGATTCTCCGCAAGATCTATCCGCAAATTGGATTGGTCCTTATAAGCTCACCAGCCTCGTTGAAGTAATAGGCCCTATAGCAGATCGTGCAAGAAAACACTTCGAAACCAGATCTCCAATCCTTTGTATACAAGGGATAATAGTTACCAGGATTCTCATAAACTGGCCATCGCGTAGTTGTGCCGCATCCCGGGCAGATTGTCAGCGTGTTATTAGTGGGGCTTCCGGGACAACCGCCGGTACACCGAACGATAACATCAGGACTAAGGTTGGCAGAAACATCACGAGAAAGAAAGCCCCCACTAACTTTTTCCAGTTCCTGATCGCTAATTTTTTTAAATTTCTTATCTTCCATTGTTTGTTCCTCCTTAAAATTTAATAATTTACAGTATGCTACTACATTATTGACATCATACAATAAGTCAAGCCTTAGAAGTAGTTTGAGCTGCCCAATCAGGAGAGTTCAAAAAATATCACCTTTCAAATAATTTATGTTTCTTCTTCCACAGTTACAAATAAAATAGCAGTCCTTTGTTATTTTTAATAGTAGCTAACATAACTTGACGAATTAGAGTATGAGGAATATGAAGAAGCGTCTGATTGAATTGATATATCAGGAAGCTTTGACCCAGTTTGTCCATAAATTCGATCAGCAGTTTCTTCGTAAATGAATCTTGCAAGATCCTCTCTTGCTTTTTCTATATCATCAATAACCAATATAGAGCCCCAAGTGGAATTTTCCTGATCTGAGTAATTATCATTTGTTGGCAATCTAAATTGAGTTATAGGATATTTTATATATTTAAGTGCATTCTGTGCAAGTGAAGACATTTCATTAACAGATATATTTGTTGAAACACTGGGCAAAAACTGTACCATTAGATTGACAAACACTGATATATCCTTAGTATCTTTAAACTTATCGACTATCGCCAATAAGACATCTCTTTGCCGTTGAGTTCTTTCAAAGTCATAAAAGCCAACATGTCTATTTCTTGCGTGATCAAGAGCTTCCTGTCCGTTGAGGTGATAAGTTCCTGCACCTTGAGAAAATGAGGGAGTTCTATAAGGCCAATCGTGATGCAGATATGCTGCTTCCTCATCGTTTATTGTAACATCTATACCACCTAATGTATCAATAATAACAGGGAATGTTTCAAAATCAACAACGGCATAGCGGTCGATATCAATACCGAAGTTTCTTTCTATAGTTTCAACAGCTAAAACAGGTCCACCGGCTGCATAAGCAGCATTTAATTTTCCGTTATAGTTGACTTTTGGAATACTGACCCAAGTATCACGCATAAATGAGGTTAGTTTAATTTTTTGATGTCGGTTATCAATTGATACCAACAAAATTGTATCACTATTTCCGGCGTCACCCTCACCAGGTCTTACATCAGAGCCAAAAAGTGCAATATTAAGGATCATAGGGTCTTTAATTAAATGATCTGTTATCTGAGCATTTTGCATTTTGACATCTTCTGAAGCAACGGAAGGCAACGCATTAAAGTTTATACTTACGCTGTTATTTTTTTCAAACATACTGCTCATCAAATCGTGAGCGTAAATAGACATTCCGCCAAAAATAATAAGGAACAATGAAATAGCAACTATGAATACGTTTACAAATTTATGAAATCCGGGTGTTTTATAGTGTACGGTATGGTTATTTTGATCTGATTTTGTTTTGTAGCTATTCTGATGTTTTTTTGTTTCATTTTGATCTGAGTTTGAAAAAATTTCGTTACTTCTGGTTATTTGTTGATTTCTTTTTGCATATCTTCTAGGAGATTTACCCATGAATTTATCGACTTTCCTTTCTATCATTTATACGATATATGACAATATTATACATCAATAAAAAACAATAATCAAACATAATTTATAATATTCATATGTAACTATGTAAACTTTTAAATAACAAATTGTTAATTAAAAAAGTTTAGCTATTATTAAGAATATATTGTTCCATAATGGCAGCTGCCAAGCCGACTAATTGAACACAGGGTCGTTTTTGATAATATGTAGTTGTGCGTTTTTCCGGAGAAGGAGAATCTGTTTTAGTGTTCAGATTAAGCAATTCTCTGCAAACTATTGAGCCGTTTATAAGCTTAAATTCTTCAGCAAGATGTTGTATTCTTTTATAATGAGATTTTTTCTTTTCATAGTCATCAGGGTCATAATATCCATAAAGTAGCCCTGCAACCATAAACATACCGGACACTGCGCCACATACTTCTCTTAGTCTGCCCATACCGCCGCCAAAAGAAGAGCTAAGCATCAGAGCAGTTTTTCTGTCTATATTATATTTATCCTCAAAAGCTACAAATACTGCCTGAGCGCAATTAAAGCCCTGTTTAAAAAGCGCCATTGCTTTTTCTGCATACATACTTTCTTCAATATTAACTTTCATATTAATCCTTTCCTGTCATATAATGATTTATTCTTTGTCTGTAGAGGAGGGGGTGTACGCATCATAGAATAATGTGATACACTGCTGTTTGGCACTAAACCTTCATTCATAAGTTGAAACCCAAAATGTTCATACAGCGAAACATTTTTATCATTATTTGTTTCCAAATAAGCTATTTTATTTTCCTTATCACAAAATTCCAGCATAGGAGTTAATAGTTTACCGGCGATACCCTTTTTTTGAAATTTCTTTAGAACTGTAATATTATATAAATACCAATCGTTATGTTTAGTATATGTTTTCTTTAGATTCATAGCATAATTTTCATATGATAAAAGTTTTTTTATAAGAGTAATATTGTGATATAATAATTTAAAACCGCCATTTTTTAGAAATGGAATAACTTTGTTTCCGGTAAAACCCGGTGGCATCCAGACAGCAAACCCTTTAAGTTTGTTGCTATCGGCATATATCAGAGCGTTTTCTTTCATAGATTCCAATGTAGTTTTCATAATTATTCTTGATATAGATTTATCATATTCGCCATTAGAAAACCATAGATGGAGAGGATATTCAGAATATGCATCTACTGCAATTTCTGCTAACTCATCAAATTGATAATCAGGAACCAAATATAGTCCTGAGTTTTTGATATAATTTTTAGCCAATAAAAGCTCATTTGAAACAGCCATATAATATGGTCCTCCATCTTTTAAATATGCATATTTGATAAGCTGATTTTATTTTGCGTATCATAATTAAAAGTTACTACACTACAAAAATAGATTTTTTTTTGTATTTTCGATAATAGCAGTTGGGTCCGCACCTATAATATCCAGTCCCTCTGCTTTGACAAAGTCAACATTTGAAATTCCATAAAAAGTTTGAGAAAGAGCTTTTACATATTCAAAGCCAAAATTTTGAACGATCGGTCCACCGGCTGTTGTAACATAGACTAATCTATTTGCTTTACACAGGCCTTGTGGAATACCTTTAGGGCTATATTTAAAGGTGATTCCGGAAACCGTTACATTTTCAAAATAAGTGCGTACTTTAGCAGGGAAGAGTAAATCCCAAAATGGTGCGGCAACAACAATAGTGTCTGCCTTAGCGAATTGATGAGCTAAATCAAAGATCGGATGATCATAGTTTTTCTCTGAAACAAGTTTTTCTCTTAAAGAAAGTCTATCAGCATCTAAATACTCAATATCATTTTTATATAAACAAATTTCAGTAATATTCTTTGTCCTGTTTTCTGATATAATGTCTAATACAGTATTTGCTAAATCAAGTGTACGAGAATTAACACGAACACAACCGTTTATAAATAATATCATAATTTACACCTCCTTTTTTATTATAACACATAACAGCTAAATTGCCAAAGATTATAGATCTTTGGCAAACATCATTAAAATAATATTCCTGAGAAATTAAATGCAGGAATAAGTTATAAGTGAAAAGTAATACAATATTTCGCTGAGGATAATATTATTTTAAACTTTAATAGCCTCTACGCTTATTTATTAAAGGTGGTGGCTATTAGAGTGTTTAATAATATGTAGAGAAATAAATATTAAATATCAAGCAATTTTTTTAGCTCATCGAATACAAATTGAACCTCTGGGCCAATAATAACCTGAACGGAAGTTTTTCCAGGACGAATAATACCGGATACACCGGAAGATTTAATCTTTTTCTCGTCGACCTGCAGATAATCTTTAATCTCTATTCTAAGACGCGTCATACAGTGATCTATTGAGGCAATATTATTCTTGCCACCAAGACCCTCTAAAATATTCTGAGACATAGAACAAT
>JAUMXZ010000116.1 GCA_030528905.1 Clostridia bacterium
GATGACCCAAGCGAACCTGATACTCCGTCAGACGACCCATCATCAGACGAGCCAAGTGAGCCGGGCGAGCCTGTCGGACCTGTGTTAAGACAAGGCTGGTATCAAGCGGGAAACAACTGGCAGTATTATAAAAACGGAAAAGCCTTAACAGGCTGGCAAAACGATATTCCGGGCTGGAGTGGCAGATGGTTCTACTTTGACCTGACAACAACCTATGCAAAATCAGGTTGGGTATCAGACATTCTAGGCTGGGAAGGACAATGGTTCTATTTTGATGCAATTAGCGGCACTTGCGTAATGCAAACCAGCTGGTTACAAATCGGAAACGAGTTTTACTATCTAAATGAATCAGGAATAATGCAAACAGGCTGGCAGTTTATTGTCTGGTCTGGTGGCACAGATTGGTTCTACTTCGATGTTAATGGATTGATGCTAAAGAACACAACTACCCCTGACGGCTACTATGTAGACGAAAACGGAAGATGGGTAAGCTAATTTCTCCTTTCATTATAGTATAGATAATAATTTAGAAGATCACACAGAAATTTCTGTGTGATCTTTTTTGTCGCCTTGACAAACATTTTGGGGGGGGGTATAATATAGGCAGCTTGTATGTATATGTGGATTTATAAATGCTCAAAAAAGGGGGACAGATTGCCGAGGCGAATGTAAATTTATGTAGATATATCAAGCAATTTATCTATGAAAGGTAGAAACAGATGAACAAGAAAGTTTTATCAATTTTTCTAAGTATATGTTTAATTTTCAGTTCCTTGCCGTTTGTACTTGCTAATGAAGCTGTTGATGATTATGTTAATAATAATGAAACTCAAGCACAAGTTAGTGAAGATACAACAGAAGTAACAGAATTAAGCGGCTCAGGGACAGAACAAGACCCTTATCGAATCGGAACTAAAGCGGAGCTTGAATTTTTTAGAAACTTTATAAAACAACAAGGAGAAGATTATGCAAATAAAAAAAAGGTAGACTATAAATATAATGCCGAAAATGTATGGGTTGCACTTATCAATGATATTGATTTGGCCGGCAGCACCTGGACTTATGGCATAGGCAGTACTTCTTGGAGCTTTGACGGACGTTTTGATGGCAAGGGCTATACAATAAAGAATTTCACAATAGAAACAGAGCCTGATGAATTAGGCTGGCAATGTGCAGGATTGTTCGGATATGCTTATGGAGATATTACAATAAGAAATCTTAAAATAGAGAATCCAACTATTAAATGTAAAGAAGGCAATAACTCCAAAAACCCAGATATGAATGCCGCTGTATTGCTTGGGTATTATATGGAACCCTCAAAACTTATTCCACCAGGGGGCGAAGGACGAGCTAATATTGAAAATATCCATATTACGGGAGATATTGAGATAAATGCAGAAACAACCGGTGCTGTGGGGGGTATTGTAGGATATGTATACACATCGTGTAAAATAAAAAATTGTTCTGTTAAAGGAAACGATAATTCATATATAAAATCAAGAAGTCAGGTTGGCGGAATAGTAGGTTACAATCAATATGGCGTAGGGGAAATTACAAACTGTACTGTAGAAAATATAGATATAACATCAAAAGATAAGATGGGTGGCATTGCCGGAGTGGCACAAGGCAAAAATGTTATTTCAGGTTGTGCTGTAAAAGATGTTAATATGTATATAACAGAAGAGGTAAATTTTGAAAATGTGGGTGCTATAGTCGGAGTTATAGACACACAAACAGGTATGTCCGGAGTTGAAGTTGAAAGTTGCAGCCAAACAAATACAAATAAAATTTTAAAATCAGAGGATACAGAGAAATCTCCGGTCACAGCTCCGACAGTTGGCGGAATATATGGCCAAACGATACCGGTGCCTATTCGTGTAGATAATCAATATTTTTCCTCTTTAAATGTAGCTGCTACGGTTTTTGAAGCAGATCAAACAGTTACATTTTTAAGTGACACAAGTTTAAAGAGTAATATAACTGTAGATAAAAATATAACATTTGATTTAAACGGCAAAAAAATCACAGGAGAAGGGAAAATAAATACTAGCAATGCTGTTCTCACTATTTGTGATAACAGCGATGATGAAATATTGGGACAGATTGATTCTGTCGTTTCTGTTGATGAAGGAAGCACTTTAAAAATAAATTCGGGCAAAGTAAAATTTGAAAAAGCTGAAAACACTACCCCGTATATAACGGTAGAAAAAAATATTCAGGGCGGAAGTGTAGCAGTAGAGATTTCCGGAAGTGATAAAACCAAAGCAGAAGTAACCACAACTGTAAACTCCGGCTACACCTTTGGTAAGTTATCCGTAACAACAGGCGAAGGTGAAGAAGTTGAAGTCGAAGACAACACATTTACAATGCCAAGCGAGGATGTAACAATCTCGGCAACCTTTGAGAAAAAACCG
>JAUMXZ010000046.1 GCA_030528905.1 Clostridia bacterium
CTTACACTTCTTTTATATCTGTTACTTTATATCCTATATTTTCTATTATTTCCTTTACAAGCGTATTCTCTAACTTATCTTTACTTGTAATCTCTGCACTGCCCGTTTTATGACTGACTTTCACTTCTTCTACGCCGTTTATATTTTCTAAATTCCTCTTTACATTTGCTTCACAATGAGGACACATCATTCCCTCAATTTTTATTATTTTTTTCATCTTTTCCTCTCCTGTCTTTATTATTTTATTATTGTCTTTATTATCTGTTTTATCGCCTGTTTTTCTTGTTTTAAACGGGTTATACAAATTAAGTCTTAGTGCGTTAATTACTACGCAAAAACTCGATAAACTCATTGCTAATGCCCCTATCATCGGATTCAATGTAAGCCCAAAAGATACAAATACTCCTGCTGCTATCGGTATTGCTAAAATATTGTAGAAAAACGCCCAAAAAAGGTTTTGATATATATTTGTTAATGTTGCTTTACTTATCCTTATCGCTGCTGGTACATCTCTTAAATTACTCTTAGTCAGCACTATATCTGCAGAATCTATCGCTACATCTGTTCCTGCTCCTAAGGCTATTCCTATATCAGCACTTGTAAGAGCCGGTGCGTCATTTATTCCATCTCCTACCATTATGGTCCTGTCTTTTTCTTTATACTCTCTTACTACCCTTTCCTTATCTATCGGCGAAACCTCTGCTTTTATATTGTCAATTCCGATTTGACTACCTATATACCTTGCTGTGTTCTCATTATCTCCTGTAAGCATAACAGTATTTATATTCATTTTTCTTAATTCTTCTATGCCGTCTTTGCTGTCACTCTTCACTGTATCTGCTACTGCTATAAGTCCAACTATATTTTCATCTTCAGAAAAAAGCATCGGTGTTTTACCTTCTGTTGAAAGTCTGTTTGCCTCTTTCATCAAATCACTGTCAACTTCTATATTCTTACTTATAAACTTTATACTGCCGCCAAGTAATACTCTTTTATCAAACTCTGCTCTTACACCGTTTCCGGATAACGCTTTAAAGCCTCTTACTTCTTTTGGCTGCAGACCTGATTTTTCTGCCTCATTTATTATCGCAACAGCCAGCGGATGTTCACTTTTACTTTCTAAACTCAGTGCTGTTTGCAATAAATCTTCTTTTGAATACCTGCCTTTTGGAATGATATCTGTAACTTTGGGTTTTCCTGATGTTATGGTTCCTGTTTTATCTAATATAACATATTTACATTTTCCTGTATTTTCAAGCGATTGCGCCGTTTTAAACAATATACCGTTCTTAGCCGCTACTCCATTTCCTACCATAATTGCTACCGGTGTTGCAAGTCCTAACGCACAAGGGCAGCTTATTACCAATACAGATATTCCTCTTTCAAGCGCATAGCCTATATCTGATGATATAAACATCCATATTCCAAAAGTTACAACAGCTATTGCTATTATTGCCGGAACAAATATGCCCGATATTTTATCTGCTACTCTTGCTATTGGCGGCTTTGCTGATGTTGCCTCCTGTACTATTTTTATTATCTGTGATAGTGTTGTGTCTTCTCCTACTTTCTTTGCTTTGCACTTTATATACCCTGTTTGATTCATTGTTCCTGCTGATATATTACTTCCTGCATTTTTGTCTATCGGTATACTCTCTCCTGTCAGAACCGACTCATCTACAGTGGTACTTCCTTCTATTATTATCCCGTCTACAGATATTTGTTCGCCCGGTTTTACAAAAAATATATCCGAAACTTTTACTTCTTCTGTAGGTATACTTACTTTCTTTTCTCCTCTTAAGACAACCGTATTCTTAGGTGACATCTTCATAAGGTTATTTATTGCGCTGGTTGTTTTTCCTTTTGATATTTCCTCTAAGAGCTTTCCAACGCTTATCAAAACCAATATCATTGCTGCTGACTCAAAATACAGATTGTGAAAATAATGCGCAGTCGCACCGATATCATTTTGAAGCTGACTTTGACTCATCATAAATACTGTTATCAAGCTGTAAATATATGATATTCCCGATCCTAATGCCACAAGTGTATCCATAGACGGAGATTTATTTATAAGGCTTTTTACTCCGTTTATAAAGAATTTTTGATTTATTATCAAGACTATTCCCGACAGAACAAGTTGTAAAAGCGAAAGCCCTATATAATTACCATCAAAAAATCCAGGTACCGGAAACAAGAACATATTATAACCCATTGAAAAATACATAAGTCCAAGCAAGAACACCGATGAGCTTATCAGCCTCTTTTTTATTGAGCTTATATTATCATTTTCGTTGTCCTTTTTTTCTTTGCTTTTGCTCCCCTTTTTTGACGCTTCATATCCTGCTTTTGACACAGCAGCCATTATTTCTTCATCCGGCAGTTCTGTATCCACTGCCATTGAATTTGTCAATAAATTAACAGAGCACTCTTTAACTCCCTCTATACTGCTTACTGCCTTTTCTACTCTTGTGCTGCACGCTGAACAGGTCATACCCTTTACATTAAAATGCTTCATTACACATTCACTCCCCTCTTTAACTTTTTTAAAATTATATATTTTGTTAATTTATTTTTTGAATTTTTATCGTCTTTTTTTGCAAACTATAGATAAAGGAGGCTTTAAAATATGAAAAAAAATAAAAATAACAAATCTAATCAAATAAACAATGAAACCACAAATTTCGGAAATACTATAGCGGATAAAACCTACACTACCCCTATTTTATATCCTGATTCAAGATTTATAAAAACAAACACTGCATGTCCATCTGTAAACAATGTAATCAGACAGCGAAACTGGTCTGAATTTGATAGGCTGTAGTAATAAATAAAAAAATAGGTAAAGTATCAGTCAAACACACAATACTTTACCTATTATTATTATTTTGTTTTTGACTTTTCTGTTCTTATTTTGTTATATATATCATAAAAAGTCTTTCTGCAGGTAAATAATATGATCTGACAATTTTTTGAATGTTCATCCAAAAATTTTATCGCGGTAGTCGCTCTTTCGTCATCATATTGTAAGAACACATCGTCAAGTATCAGCGGCAGAGTTTCATTGTTCTCCTCCATAAGCTGCGATAATGCCACTCTTAGCGCAAAATAAACCTGGTCAACAGTTCCATTACTCAGATACTGCCAATTTAAGATGTCCCCGTCTTTTTGCCTTACATTTATATCAAAATCTTTTGATACTACAGCATCATCATACTTCTCATCAGAAAGAGATGAAAATATATCTTTTACTATCTCATTTAACTTAGGTGCAAAATTCTGCCTTAATTCTTTTTCCGTCTTATTGAGCATCTGTATTGCTATATCATAAGACTCGCATAAAGATTTCTGCTTGTTTAATTGCTCAGTCAGAGCCTTTATCTTGTTTTCAAGCTCTGCTACTCCGGGTTTGCTTCTGAATTTAACCATATAATTTGAGGTTATTACATTTATCTTGTTCTTTAGCTCATCTATAATTTCATTAACACTATCTATTTTATTTCTCAGCTTGTATATCTCCGGTACTGCGTTTATGTCAACACCGTAGCCTTCAATTTCTTTTTTCAGACCATGCAATTTCTCAGCTTCATATCTTAAAATTTCAGAATCTGTGTTGAATACTTCTTTTTGCCATTTAAGCTGTGCTTTTAGCTCATCAAGTTCTCGTAGCTCCTGCTCAGCATTTATCAGCGATTGTTTTAAGCTGAAAATATTATTCACATATTCGTATTTATTATATGTGTAAAATAAATCATTTTTTTCCTTGTCAATCGTGTTCTGAATCTCATTGATAGTTTTCTGCTGTCTGAAAAGCTCATCTTTTTTCTGACCTTTTTTTGAATAGAGCCCTGTAAAATCAATCTCTAATCTATGCTTTTCCTGTTCAAGATCTTTTAGCTTTATTTTTTGATTATCTACATAATCATTTAGCTTTCTTACTTCATCCTGTATAGCCTGTCTTTTTTCATCTAACTTATTGTATCTTACTGTTTCTGCATTTAAACCGTTAAATTTATCATCCTGTTGAATATTTGTAACGGCTAATTCGCCTGACTTTGGTGACGATTTAAGCTTCGGCATTGTAACAGCGGTTATGATTACTCCGACAAGGGCTACCAGAAAATAAACAGGGCCTATAATCACTCCAAGTCCTATTCCGCCTATAAAGATCAAAATAGAAATTATAAACAGAAAAATTGCTCCCGGATTACTTGTTTTCTCCTGCTTGTTTACAACATTTGTACCTGCAGCAGTATTCCCCTTTACTAAAAGCTCTGCTTTTGCTTCATAAAACTGTCTTAAACATTCGTTGTATTCATTTTCTTTTTGTTTTAATATTTTTTGCGCATTATCTATATTTTTTAATATCTTTTGACTTGCCTCATTTATGGAGCTTGTGTCATATTTTTCAAGCTGCTCTTCAAGACTTGTCGAATCCTGCTCGATTGCGTGAGCATACTTATGTGCTTTTTCAAGACTGTTTGTCAGTAAGCCTATTGTGTCTAACTTTTTCTTGACTTCCTCAATAAATTTATAATTAAGCATAAAGCCATTATTGGTCAACTTATTTCTTTTTACCTGGATTTTTTTCTCTGTTACCCCGATATTGTTAGCCATATTGACTTTTTCCTGGAGCATATTCATCTGATTTATCTTTTCTTTTATGTCTATCAAATGGTTATACTTGTTTATTTTTCCGTTAAGCCTTGATATTTCTTCTTGCAGCTGTTTTTTCTCTTTCTGATGTTTTAGTATTTCAAGTTCTTCTTGCTGTGCATTATCAAGTTCTAATTTCAGATTTTCTATCTCTATTATAAGCTTGTCACTTTTTCCGGTATTTCCGTTCTTGGAAAAATATGTTTCTTTTGCCGCTTCTAAATTTGCTATCGCATTTACTACTGAGGTATTTTCTTCTCCGCTTGTAGACAGGTCTACAAGTCTTTTAGTCAAAGCCTCTGTTTCTTCTGAAGTATTCGGTGTGTTTCCAAGCTGGCCTATAAATATACTTCTTTCAAAAGCTTCTTTTGTCATACCAAAAAACTTCTCGCCTATGTTTACGGCATTTCTCATCCGTTTTGTTACACCTGTGCTTAAATTTACCAGATTTACTATATCCTGACGCGGAGTTTCGCCAAATTCTCTTTCAAGGCGATATTTTTGGTTCTCATGTGTAAATGTTATACTTCCTGCCATTCTATCGGCATTTGCCGGTCTGTACTTTTTCCTCAGGTTGTTCATTATACTCTGACTTTTTGATCCTTCTGCATAAAACATCAGCTTTATAAAAGTCATAAGCGTCGTTTTTCCGTATTCATTTCTTCCAAATAATATGTTAAATCCATCATTTAACTTTAGATCAAAATTTGTGAACTTGCCAAAGCCATCAAGATGCAAAGCGTTAATCTTCACTTTTTAATTCCTCCCCATTAAGCGCTTTTAATCCAAAAATCAGCGCTCTCTTGGCTTCATAGCTGTCTTTATTTGACAGCATATAGCTAAGCACATTTTGTGTAAATATACCACTTGCATTTTGCTCTGATGATAATAACTTTATATCTACATCCGGCAAAACATTTTCCTGTACTCTGCAATAAAAAAGACTGTCCTCAAGTTTCTTTTTTATAAAATATGTATCTATATTGATATCACTTTTTCCTACAAGATAGAAGTCATACATATTTTTATCAAAATTTCTGATATTCCCCTTGCTTTCATTCCCAACCAACAGCCCTAATATTTTATGACATATATCATTGTTGGTCTCACAATCGCTCACATCGATTTCTTTTCTTATCACTAAGCGCTTATTTATCGGGGCAAACTCCATTTTGCAGTCATTCTTGTCTATCTCTCCGATATATACGCCTTTTTTTCCTGTTTCACTTAAATCAAGTCCTTCCGGAGAACCGCTGTAAGCAAAGCTTGTTTTCCCTTTTCTCTGTGCCTTACTTGCTTTATGCATATGTCCTAAGGCGATATAGTCCATATCACTTTTTGAAATCTGCTCTATCGTTATCGGATTATACTGGCTCTTTATTTCCCTATCCACTATATCTGCGTGCATAACCATTATATTTATTGCGTCGTCTGACACATTAAATTTAAAATCATTAAAAAATGACCTCTTAATATGAGAGGTCCCAAATGATCTTCCATACACATCGACATTTAATTCTTCTATACTTATTTTCTCCCAGTCCGAGGAAAATATATGAACATTCTCAAGATTCACATAATTTTCAAACAGATCCGCACTCATAAAATCGTGATTACCCAATGCTATAAATATTCTTGTATCCGGAATACTGCTGAACACTTTTCTTAGGGCTATCATAGTTTCTGAGTCTACATTATTACTTTCAAAGAAATCGCCTGCAATTAACAAAAGATCAACATCTTTGTCTTTACATAAAGATATCGCTTTAAAAAAAGTCGCTAATAACTCCTGTCTCCTTATTCTTGCATTTACTGAGTCTAAAAAATCAAAACTTCTCCCCAAATGCAAGTCACTCAAGTGAAGTATTCTGACACTTTTCATATTTTCACTCTCCTCATAAGGATTATTTTTCCTCTTTCAGTCGATCATATACAACATTACCTTCGACCATTACCATAATCGGCTTGTTTTTAAAATCCAGCGGAGTTCCGTTATATACAACTATATCGGCATACTTCCCTTCTTTTAACGAACCTATTTTATCATAAACGCCAAGTGAAAGACTTGGATACAACGTTATCGCTTTGAGCGCCTCTTCCTCGTCCATTCCCTCTCTTACAGCTAATGCTGCACACAATGTCAAATACTGCTCAGGTATAACCGAATGGTCTGTTACTATTGACAGTTTTATACCTTCCTTTGACATTATTCCCGGACTTTCAGGAGTCAGCCCTTTGAGTTCCGGTTTTGATCTTTCTGATAAAAAAGGGCCTGAAAAAATATCAACATTTTCATTCTTTAATTCGTCTGCAATTAAATGACCCTGTGTTGCGTGTACAATTACAGGTTCTATATTAAACTCTTTTGATATTCTAAGTGCTGTAAAAATATCATCAGCTCGATGAGCGTGAAAATGCGCCTTTATTTCTCCTCTTATCAACGGCACTAACGCTTCTAATTTTGCATCGTACTCAGGTTTGTCATATTCATCTTTATTCTCTTTATGCCTTTGTTTATCTTCATAATATCTTTTTGCCTTATTTAAAGTTTCATATATTATCCCTGCTGTTGCCATTCTGGTTATCGGAGACTGTTCGCTGTCCTTATATGTATTTTTAGGATTTTCCCCCAAGGCAAATTTTATGGCTATTGGGGATTTTATGACCATTTTGTCTATTCTTTTGCCGTATGTCCTGAACACAGAGATCTGCCCTGCTATCGGATTTGCACTTCCCGGTGATACTGCAACAGCTGTTACTCCACCTTCAAGGGCCTCTTTGAAACACTCATCCATCGGATTTATTCCGTCTATTACCCTTAATTGAGGTGTTACCGGATCGGTAGACTCGTTTATATCCTCACCTTCAAAGCCTAATGAATCTTCCATTAGTCCTATATGAGAATGTGCATCTATAAAACCAGGGTAGACATCAAGCCCTGATAAATCGACCTCTTTATCAGAGCCTGATTTGTAATCTTCCATACTGCCTATTTCTGTTATCAATCCATTTTCTATTTTTATGTATCCTTTATCATAGTCTTTGGATTCCATTGTATGTATATTTGCATTTTTTAAAATCATAATCAGGTTAAACCCTCTTTATCTGAACAACAATTATTTAAACTTATGCTTTATTTGATTTCTATCTTGGTCCGGCATTTCTGCGTGAGCTTCTGCCTCTTTTGGCTTCTGTAGATTTTTTCAAATCAGAGATCCTCTCATCGCTGCTCTGCTTGAATTTTGAAAGCATATCTTCAAAACTCAACGGCTCACTTTTTTGAGGCTTAGGCTGAAACTTGTTTGTATTTTGAAAGTTATTTGTCTTTTTTTCAAAATGCTTTGTGTTTTTTCTATCTGCATTTCCCGCTCCATTATCCGGTTTATTAAAACTTCTTTTCTTATGTGTTTCTCTTGCTTCTGCCTGTTTCATAGAAAGACTTATTTTTCCTATGTCGCTAATGCCAATTAACTTAACTTTTACGATCTGACCCTCTTTAACATAATCGTTTATATTTTTAACAAAGTCATACGATACCTCAGAAATATGTACCATTCCTGATTTATTTTCCGGTAAATCAACAAAAGCTCCATACTCTGTTATTCCTGAAACTTTTCCTTCAAATATCATTCCCACTTCAAACTGCATATAGAATACTTAACCTCCTAATAACTCCCGTTACTTCAAATTTATTATTTAATTGCCCGAGATGCCCACAAAAACCTGTTCATCCTGAAAGGCATAATCTAAGCTTTCTCTGGCTTTTTTTATCATATATTTTTCATTTTCTTCATCTGTTGCCTGCAAAAATTTGATCATTTCTTCATTTTTTAACTGCTGCAGTGTGATCTTATGTTGAATATCTTTTAGCTGCTGCTCTTTTTGTTTAAGCATAACCTGCTGTTCTACCAAGACAAACGCGATATATACTATAAATACAAACACTGCAACTTTCAGCAAAATACTGCTTTTATTGTATTTTTTCTTCCTTTTTACTATTTTAGGATTCGCTTTTGTACTGCTTTTCATAATAATTATTTTTACCCTTTTCTATATTAAAATCAACTAAAATTTCAGACTATTTAACATTGTACAATAAAAATCAACATATTACAACAATACGATAAAAGACTTTTATTCTAAAAAGTCCTTAATCTGTATTTTAAAACAACTTAAACGGCAGCGAAGTCAAATTCATAATAAATGAGTATATCGCATTTTGTGCCATTCCCAGTGGTACTGTGAGTATTCTTGTAAATATCAGCACAAAAACTATCATAACTATCACATTCTGATATTTATAATACTTCATCATAACATCATCTGACATAAATGCTGCTGCTACTCTTGAGCCATCCAGCGGCGGAATAGGCAGCATATTAAAAACTGCCAAACCTACATTTATTGATACATAATATTGTAAAAATATTCCTAACCACATTACTAAGTCTCTTGGTAAATTACCTTGTATAAAGACCAAAATGTTCAAAATAAACGCACCTATCACGGCTGCGATTATATTTACAACCGGCCCTGCTAACGCTGTTAACGCCATATCCCTTTTTGGATTTTTAAAATATCTTGGGTCAACCGGTACCGGCTTTGCCCAACCAAATCCAAACAATAGTATGCCTAATGCTCCGATAGGATCAATACTTGCTATCGGATCAAGCGTTAGTCTTCCGCTGTTTTTCGCTGTCGGGTCTCCCAACTTATAGGCTACAAAACCATGTGCCCATTCGTGTACCGGCAAAACAAAAAACACTATTATCAACACCGATACTATTCTCATCAGAATCTCAGAAAAACTTATTCCCGATGTCAAAAACCACATATCACTCTTCCGTTCTTAATAATCTTAAAAAATATAGTCTTCTTTTATATCATCACTTAAACTTATCGTTTTACCTTCAAAATCTAAAGTTGATATATAATTCTTTGTATAATAACTCGCTACTAAGATAACCCCTGATACCAATAGTGATAACCAGCTTAATATTGATGTATATGTTATATATGCTATAAAGAAATTAGCCATAAATAATATCATTGAAAGCGTTACGCAAGCTCTGAAATCGTGCCTTTTGAAAGTAGAGTAACACAATAATGTTGTCAGTATGTTAATAGTTAATGAATAGATATATATTGCTAATATCTCGATATTACTTAGCACTATCATATTAGATGACCAATCAATGGATGCAAAATAACCAATAGATTCGACAAACCCCTGATTCCCAAAAGCTATTAAGTGAAATGAATTCATTACATATAATAAATTTATAATAAATCTTATTGATAAAACTATCATAGCTATAGAACACGCCATAACGACTTTATTTGCATTTTGAGTGTTCTCTTCTATATAACTTTCAAGCTCCGGATCGTATGTAATATGATGTTCATCTTCGTTTTCCTTCAGCTTATAATTATAATACCAATCATCTGTTCTTCTTAGTTTAAGGACTTCTATAAAATATTTTATCCTGACTTTCAAAATATCAAACTGTTGTGAGAATTTATTTGTATATGTAGGATTGTTATAAATCTCTTTGATGTTTTCGTTAAGATTTTCCCTGCTATATTCGAAGTATCCATTCTCCTCGTTATACCCACTGCTTTCACTAACAGTACTTAATAACTTTTCATCCTTTTTAGATTCCGGCTCTAAATCCATTTCATCTATTTTTTTCAGATCATCCTCTACCTGTTCAAAGGTCATCTCTGTATAATCCTGTATTTCTGCTGATTCATAGAGCTTTTCATCGTCGAGTTTCTTTTTTTCTTCTTCTTTATCTTTGGCGTCTTTAAAACCCTTGAAACC
>JAUMXZ010000047.1 GCA_030528905.1 Clostridia bacterium
ATCGTCATCTCCTGATAATATATAATATTGAGCATTTATCTTGTCAAGATTTTCTGATGGTTGGCTCATCAGAATAAAGTCATAATATCCATATAATTCTTCCGGCACTGCTCCGCCAGAAGGAATAATCAGGCACGAAGTATCTTTTATTTTTAAAATTATATATGGGTTTTCATCTTCAGAGTTCACTAAGACTTCAACTTCTCCCCAAAGTTTACATCTTGTTTTGTTCTCATAATAGCTTATATTATTTTTATTATGAAGGCTTCTTGAAAGTTTATCATCTACATAGGACTTTGAATTAAGCAAAATCAGTTTCGGATTAAACTTAGTTATTACTTTCTGTGCAGAATATGAAACAGCCTTATTCGTATCAGAGATCAGCAGACAATCAAGTTTTGACATCGGTTCAGACTTTAGTAAATTTTCAAGCTTATGCTCTGTATATGAATTTCCGCCACAGCAAATAACCGCATTTTGATTTTCTTTTTTCAAAACGACACTGCAGCCCTTATTAGTCTGTAAAACGACCAGCGATATTGTGTCATTTGTTTTTATGCTGTAAGTTAAGATTCCCGTTAAGAATATTATCAATGTAAGCAGTGATATAACCTTTATATTGCTTTTAAACCCATAGATTGCATATGACACAGCAAACAGCACAAAGGCTGACAGTACAGCAAAAATAAAATACTCGTTTGAAACATTCAAAACAGCAAAAGATGCAGATGCTAACAAATCAGCTGTATTCAGTATATACATAGATATTAAAGAAGCTATATATAACAGCGGGTAGAATATAACGCTTAGATTTATAAAATAGAAGATAATGAACAAAAACGCAGCTATAAGCATAATCATAGCGGCCGGTACTATCAAAATATTCGCAATAACGGTCATAAGTGAAATCTCTTTAAACACGCTTACCGTAAAAGGTATTGTTAATATTGTTGCCGAAACAGTAACGCATACAGATTCTAAGATAAACTTAGACACAGCCATTTTAGGCTTATATACTTTCATACTAAAAAAGTTATATAAGCGAGGCTGAATTACAATAATACCCAATGTTGCAAAAGATGAAAGTATCAGTCCTATGTTAGCCCCTGCAAAGGGGTTTACCAAACAGGATACAAAGACTGCAAAACCTAATGAATTAAGTGAGTCGCTCTTTTTGTCTATTCCCAGGCCAACATAGTAGATAACAGACATAATTCCCGCTCTTATAACTGATGAGGTAAAGCCTGTTATTATCATAAAGCACAAGACAAACAATGCTGTTAGAAAGGCGCTGTACTTTCGTCTTAGCCTTAGTGCTTTTAAAAGGGCAAATATAAAGCTTGCTGCGAAAGACAAATGGAGTCCTGAAACACATAATATATGCGATAAGCCTATGTTCCTGAAATCATTTGTAGTTTCCTCATCAAGCGAGTTTTTGTCTCCAAGCAGCACTGCGCAAATTATACCTGCATATTTATCGGGTATATTCTCATAGAAAGCATCTTTTATATTCTGTCTTAACAGAAATATATTATAATAAAACGGTTTATTTTCTGTGCGTTCTATTTTTATTTGTTCATATTCATACATAAAACCGGTAAGATATATACCCTGAGATTTTAAGTAATTTGACGAGCTAAAGCCCCTGTCATCCGGCAAGCTGTCAGATAAACTAACCCTGCAGCTTATTTTATCAAACGGTTCAAGCCCTAAATACTGACTTGCCGACACTCGTATTTTAACCTGCTTTATATCTTCTTTATCCTGTATATCATCAGTTTGTATTATATAATAATACTTCCCATAATTTTTATAAACCGGCTCACACACCGTTCCTGTTATATAAAGATCTTCACCTTTTAACTGGTCTAATACAGTTATATTGACGCTGTAGTTTATAAGATAGCCTATGAATGCAACAGATATAGTCAAGAACACAGTAAACAGCATTTTAAAGCTTTTATATTTCTTTATAAATGCTGCGAATGTCACACACAGTATAACACAGGCTATTAACATATAAGATAAAATTTTATAATCTAAAGATACGCATACAAACAAGGCAAACAAAAATGAGAAGCCTATTAGTGTAAAAATTCTTTTCATAAAAACATACCCAAAGACAAAAGGCATAAAAGCATCTTGTTTTAAGGAGCTCTTATGCCTTTTATAGTTTTATTTTTTTAATAAAGGAAGTGGCTCTAAGAAGATTATATCGTCACGATTTTGAGCATCGCCCTCTGCTAACACAGCTGCTGTAGCTACAATTTCGCCACCGGCCTGAGCTATCAGCTTTTCAAGCGCACGAAGTGATTCTCCGGTACTTATAACATCATCGACAATCAAAACTTTCTTACCTTTTATTGCTTCAACATCTCTTGTTGCAAGATAAAGTTTTTGTACTTGTGCGGTAGTTATTGATTTAACCTCAACACAAAGAGGATCATCCATATACAGTTTAACGGATTTTCTTGCTATTGCATAAGGTTTACCGGATTGACGAGCCATTTCATAGCAGATAGGAATACCCTTACTCTCAGCAGATACTATGATATCGCACTCAGGACATTTTTTCAAAAGTTCCTCTGCAGTCTTTACGGTCAGCTCAACATCTCCGAACATAATGAGTGCTGCAATACTAGTATCTTCGCTTATTGGGAAGATATCGAGATCTCTTTCGCAGCCCGCAATAGTAATTTTGTAAGTTTCTCTCATCTTGACACACATCCTTAACATAAAAAATTATATAATAAAAGGTCGTTTTTTTAGTTTAAAGCAACCTTTTAGAATATGCCTGAATAAATTGACTCAACCAAACGATACGCCGAATTTTTTACCGCCTAAAATATGAAAATGAATATGAAAAACGGTTTGTCCGCCATATAAAGAACAGTTACTAACAACACGGTAACCCTTTTCAAGATTCATTTTTTCTGCAATTTGCGGAATAACCTCGAATATATGAGCAATAACCTCGCTGTTTTCTTTGTTCACATCATTTAATGTAGATATATGTATTTTAGGTATAACCAAGATATGAACAGGTGCTTGAGGGTTTATATCGTAAAAAGCCAAGACCTTATCATCTTCATAGACTTTATTAGCCGGTATTTCTCCGGCGATAATTTTACAAAACAAACAATCCATAAAATCTCCTCCGATAACATCAACACATTATTTTATCATTGTTAAAATAATATTTTCAACTGCCTTCAGGGCTGTATCTAT
The DNA here is from genome assembly GCA_030528905.1 of Clostridia bacterium. GTDB lineage: Bacteria > Bacillota > Clostridia > Oscillospirales > Acutalibacteraceae > JAUMXZ01. The sequence continues at coordinate 3,229 of JAUMXZ010000047.1, forward strand.
TTTAGCAGTATCTTTTATTCCTGCCATTGCAAAATCCGGTCTGCCGCCGCCTTTTGAATTTGTTATCGCTGCTATTTCTTTTATAAGCTTTCCGCAATGTACACCTTTTTTGATAACATTTTTTCCGGCAGTACACATAAAGTTTGCTTTATCTTTTGATAAGCAGGCAACTACAGCAAGAGTATCCTGAGAATTTTCTTTTATTTTATCTGCAATATTTCTTAATTCGTCACTTGGTGTATTTTCAAGCACAGCTGTTATCAGTTTAAAATCAAGAACATCAACAGCCTGTTTAAAGAGGTCATCTGTTTTTCCCGAAGATAGCTTGCTTTTTAATTTTTCGATTTCCTTATCTTTGTTTTTACTTTCCGACATAACTGTTTTACACTGATTAACAAGGTTATCAAGAGAGCTTACTTTCAAAGCTGCAGCACAGTTATTCATTGTTTCAAGGCAGTCATCAAGCATTTTAAGAACACCAAGACCGGTATTTGCCGTAATTCTTCTGACTCCTGAGGCGATAGAATTTTCAGAAATAATCTTAAACAGTCCTATCTGAGAAGTGTTTTTAACATGAGTTCCTCCGCAGAGTTCTATTGAGAAATTATCTTTAAGCTTAACTACTCTTACCACATCGCCATATTTTTCACCAAACAGAGCCATAGCACCTAATTTTCTTGCTTCGCTGATTGGCATTTCCATATTATCAACAACTACTGATTTTAAGATCTGAGCATTTACTATCGACTCTACCTGTTTAATCTCATCTTTAGTCATTGCAGAAAAGTGAGTAAAATCGAATCTGAGGTAGCTGTCGTTTACAAGCTGGCCGGCTTGTTCAACGTGATCGCCTAAAACTTTTCTAAGTGCCGCCTGAAGAAGATGAGCTGCTGTATGATTTCTTGTAATAGCCATTCGTCTTTTCACAGCAGTTGTCATTTTCACTGCATCTCCGACTTTAACGCTGCCTTTTTCTATTGTACAGTGATGAATATAAATTCCGTTTACATTTTTAAGCGTATCAAATACCTGAATATCAAGTATTTTAGTATCAAACTCCGGTGTCGAAATAACTCCGATATCCCCTACTTGTCCGCCGCCTTGAGCGTACATAGTTGTTTTATCAAAAATTAAGCTTACCTTCTCGCCTTGAGAACAGGACTCTACTCTTTTGTTGTCTTTTACTATCGCTAAAACGCGGGCCTCACAAATAAAATCGTCATAGCCCAAAAATTGTGTTTGCGGTATATCGCCTAAATTTACCTCGTCACCCGACCAGGCATTATTATCGTCATCTTTTCTGGCACTTCTTGCAAGTTCCTTCTGGCGCTTCATTAGTTTTTCAAAGCTTTCCCTGTCTACCTTCATTCCCTTTTCCGCTATTATTTCTTCTGTTAAATCTATTGGGAAGCCATAGGTATCATTAAGTTTAAAAGCATCTTCGCCGGAGAACACTTCAGAATCGCTTTTCTCCATAAGCTCGTTTAAAATTTGCAGTCCTATGTTGAGTCTTTTGCCAAAAGTTTCCTCTTCAGTTTTGATCATTTCCTCTATGAGTACGCTTTTTTCCTCGAGTTCTCTGTAGCTGTCTTTATTTTCGTTTATAACAGTTTTACATACTTTATATATAAATGCACCTTTTATACCAAGCAGTGTACCCTGTCTTGCCGCTCTTCTGATAAGTCTTCTCAGAACATATCCACGGCCCTCATTTGATGGGATAACTCCGTCAGCTATCATAAACGATGCACTTCTTGCGTGGTCAGCAATAATTCTCAGCGACACATCTGTTTTATCACTTGCTCCGTATTTGATGCCTGCAATATCTTCTGCTGTTTTTATTACATTTCTTACTGTATCGACCAAGAACAGATTATCAACATTTTGCATTATACAGGCAAGTCTTTCAAGGCCCATGCCCGTATCTATATTGGGATGCTCAAGCGGCGTATAATTTCCTTTGCCGTCGCTGTCAAACTGAGTAAACACGAGGTTCCAAAATTCAACATATCTGTCGCAGTCACAGCCTACTTTACAATCAGGCGAGTCGCAGCCATGTTGTGGGCCTCTGTCAAAATAAAGCTCAGAACAAGGGCCGCAAGGTCCTACTCCGTGTTCCCAGAAGTTATCCTCTTTTCCAAGTCGTACGATTCTCTCAGGTAAAACACCGACTTTTTGAGTCCATATTTCAAAAGCCTCGTCATCATTTTCATAAATTGACACCCATAATTTATCTATCGGGAGCTTTAATACCTGTGTGCAGAACTCCCAGGCCCACAGGCAAGCCTCTGTTTTAAAATAGTCGCCGAATGAAAAGTTTCCCAGCATTTCAAAAAAAGTGCCGTGTCTTGCAGTTATTCCAACTCTTTCTATATCAGGTGTACGAATACATTTCTGACAGGTTGCAACTCTCTTTTTAGGCGGAGTTACTTCACCTGTAAAATACTTCTTCATAGGTGCCATTCCGGAGTTTATAAGCAAAAGGCTGTTGTCATCTCTCGGAACAAGCGGAAAGCTTTCCAACACCTTATGATCTTTTGACTCAAAAAAGTCTAAAAAAGTTTTTCTCAAATCACTTAGCGAAGTCCACTTCATATATAAATAAACACATCCTTAAAACACTAATTATCTTATTTGACCATTACCTTCTATTATGAACTTAGAAGATGTAAGTTGATTTATACCCATAGGTCCTCTTGCGTGGAGTTTCTGAGTAGATATACCTATTTCAGCACCCATACCAAACATTCCGCCGTCAGTAAATCTGGTTGATGCGTTGACATATACAGCAGCTGAATCTATTTGGTTTATAAAGGTCTGAGCATTACTGTAGTTTTCGGTTATAATAGCCTCGCTATGGCCTGTGCTGTAGGTTGAAATATGACTGATTGCATCTTCTATATTATCAACTACTTTAACAGCGACTTCATAATCAAGATATTCTTTAGACCAGTCCTCTTGTGTAGCCTTTATATCAACCTTGCCTAAGATTTCAAAAGACTTGCTGCAACAATGGAGTTTGACATTTTTTCTGCTTAAAGATTCTTTGATTGCCGGCAGGGCTTTGGGGGCGATATTTTTATGAACTAAGATTGTTTCGGCCGCATTACAAACAGACGGTCTTGAAGTTTTCGCATTATATATAATATCGCAGGCCATATTGATATTTGCAAACTCATCAACATAGATATGGCAGTTTCCGGCACCTGTCTGTATAACGGGAACTTTTGCATTTTTGACAACAGAATCTATAAGGCCCTTACCGCCTCTTGGGATCAAAACATCAAGGTAATCACTAAGCTCCATAAGCTCTTTAGCACTGTTTCTTGAAGTGTCGCCAACAAGCTGAATACAGTCCTCAGGCAAAGAACTTTTCTTAAGCGCTTCTCTCATAATGCCAACAAGGCACTTGTTTGAATTTATAGCTTCCTTACCGCCTCTTAAAATTACCATATTACCGGCCTTGAGACAAAGGGCTGCTGCATCGACAGTAACATTTGGTCTTGACTCATAAATAATGCCTATTACACCCAAAGGTACTGTTATTTTTTTAATTTTCAGGCCTTCAGGACTTATATGTCCACTTAATACATTCCCAACAGGGTCCTGCAAAGCCAACACCTGAAGCACGCCGTCAGCTATAGCTTTTATTCTGTCTTCATTAAGGCACAATCTATCTATCATAGCCTCAGAAAGACCGTTTTCTCTTGCGTTATCCAAATCTTTTTTATTTTCTTCTATTATAACATTTATATTCTCAAGTAAAAGCTTACTGATATTTTGCAGTGCAATATTTTTTAAATTATTATTTACAATTAAACTTTTCTCGCATTTTTTTGCATTTTGTCCAAGCTGCTCAACAGTCTGCATTTTAAATTCCTCCTTATTTATTTTTATTCGAGTTAAAATATGTTCCTATATTTTCTCCGTTTAGAAGATCATATATTTTTTCAGGATCTTTTCCGTTCATAATACAGCAATCTATTCCGTAATCATAAACGCTTGCAACAGCATTTATTTTTGAGCTCATACCGCCTGTTCCCCTGTTTGAAGAGCTGCCTGTTGCTATTATTCTTATATCTTCTGTAATTTTCTCGACTCTGTCTATTTTCTTAGCATTTTTATTAACAGCCGGGTTTGAATCGTAAAGTCCATCGGTATCTGTTAAAATTATCAGCAAATCGGCATTTACAAGTCTTGCTACTATTGAAGAGAGGTTGTCATTATCACCTAAGTTAAGCCCCTCAAGCTCATCTGTAGAGACAGTATCATTTTCATTTACAATAGGAACAATATTCATAGAAAACAGAGTATCAAGAGTATTTATAACATTTTTCTTTGTACACTCATTTTTTATTATACTGTTAGTTAAAAGCACCTGCGCTACTGTTGTATTATAATCGCTGAATATCTTATCGTACATAAACATTAGCTCACACTGACCTACAGCTGCAACTGCCTGTTTATACTTAGTCAAAACAGGTCTTTCCTTCATAAGCAGTTTTCCCATTCCGACACCTATTGCGCCTGATGAGACCAATATCACATCTTTACCGCTATTGGATAAATCACTTATAACCCTGCATAATCTATCGAGTATTCTTATATTAAGCTTACCGTTTTCATAGGTCAGAGAAGACGTTCCTATTTTTATAACAATTTTTTTAGCATCAATGGGCTGTTTCAAAATACATCCTCTTTTCAAAATATAATTTAGTCAATGAAAGATACCCTATCTTCAAAACTCTTTTTTTGTTTTCTCGGGTAAGCCTCTGCGGGCACACCTACAGGCAGGAGTGCTCTTAGCACCATATTGTCCTTGACATTTAATAATTTTCTTAATTTCTGCTGTCTTTGCTCAGGCTTTATCACGCCGTCAAGCCAGACACTTGCATAACCGCAGGCAGTAACAGCGAGCAGCAGATTTTCAACAGCTGCAGCATAATCTTCCAACTCAAAAGCCACATCACATTTGGTAATAATATTTTCTGTTAAAACAGCTATTATCATTGGAGCTGTCTTAGTAAATACAGCAGGCACTATTTCTGAAATGGCATTTAAAATTTCCTTATTGGTTATAGCAACAAAATAGGTTGTTTCCAGATTACAACCTGACGGAGCCTTTGTTGCGCACTGTAAGATTTTGATTTTATCATCATACAAAACAGGCTGCTCTTTAAAGACACCTCTATAACTGAATCGATTGTTTACGACATCGAAAAAATCCATATAAATCACCTTTTTCACATTATAAAGTTATCACACCGCCGCCCAAAACCAGATCACCGTCATAAAAAACGGCTGACTGTCCCGGTGTTGGAGCTCTTTGAGGTTGTTGAAATTCCATAATTAGTTTATTATCTTCTATTGGTATAAGTCTTGCTCTGCAGGCGTGAGCCTGATATCTGAGCTTGACATAGGCTTCTCTTTCTTCTGTTAATTTTTCAAACGGTATAAAATTCAGATCGCAAACAGTAACACGATTTGAAAATAAATCGCTATTCTCACAAAGGGTTACCGTATTATTACTTACATCAAGGCTTTTAACGAACATTGGTTTTCCAAAAGATACTCCGAGTCCTTTTCTCTGGCCTACCGTATAGTTAATAATCCCACTATGAATGCCTATTACATTACCCTGCAGATCTACAAAATTTCCCGGTACTGACTTTATTTCATATTCATTTTTCAAAAAGTCTTTATAATCTATATCTTTAACAAAGCATATATCCTGGCTGTCAGGTTTATCGCTTACCGGTAAATTTATTTTTTGTGCTATTTGTCTTATTTGGTCTTTTGTATAATCACAAAGCGGCATAAGAGTATGTTTTAGCACATTTTGATTAAGGGTATAAAGCATATAGCTTTGGTCTTTTGATGAGTTGGTTTTATACAGAAGCCATCTTTTAAGGGAGCTGTTATACTGTATTTTGCAATAATGTCCTGTTGCGATAAAGTCGAAGTTTTCAGAAAGTGCATAGTCAAGCATTGCTTTAAATTTTATATATTTATTGCACACTATACACGGGTTAGGAGTTTTTCCGCTTTGATAATTTTTTGCAAAATCGTCTATAACCTTACTTTTAAATTCATCTGAAAAGTCCACAACAATATGTTTGATTCCGAGTACCTCGCAGCATTTTTTTGCATCATTTATTTCCTGGTCGAAATATGAAAAGAGCTTCATAGTTACTCCGACGACATCAAAGCCCTGTTGTTTTAAAATATAAGCTGCAACAGCACTATCGACTCCACCGCTTACACCGACTAAAACTTTTTTTCTCACTAATCAAAACCTCTTTTCTTCTATGACTCCTACTATTTTCTCTATATGTATTACATCATTTTCGATTCTGATATCTCCAAAAAAATAGCCAAAGAATTTCACCTCATTAAGATGATTGCGGCCGATTTTAGTAGTACACTCTTTTTTATAAAACGGTCTGAATCTTAACTTAACATCGCCGTCCGGAGAATATATAGTCCAGGCTTTCATATCCTGTTTATTCTTTTTCACCCGGATTCTATCTAATTTATAAACTGTCTTATTATATGTAATTATATTATTATTCTCACTGAAATCCTTATCGGCTCTTGACACATTAAAGCCTAACGGAGTACCGTCTAAGAAGGTTGAAAAGAAACAGCGATATATTGTAGTATTTTTCACTTTTTTAAAATTAAAGCAGCTTCTTACTCTTTCGTAATAAGCAAAGCTATTTTCATTTTCAAAATCGGCTTCTATATCATCAAATCTTACAACACCGTTTGCAAATATCGGATTTATACTTTGAGATAATATAAATTCGTACCGTTTTTTAGACATTGGAATTATCAAAACGCAATCGGACTTATTAGCTTCATTAAGCCAGATATTTGCAAAGAACTTTCCGTTTTTATTAAAATCTTTTTGGTCAAAAATCAGGGCCTTTATTATTTTAGCATTAGGGATTGCGGTCAGATTGACATAAGAATTTTTATCTTTAAATTCAACTTTCCCCTTTTTATCGAGTATTGAAAGAGAAAATCCATTAGGGCCGACTTTTTTATTTTCTTCATATTCATAAGGATCCAGTTTGGTAAAATCAAAAAATCGGATATGTAAGTTCCTGTAAAATGCAGAAGACAGGATTATTATTTCACAGGCATAAGAGTTGTTATATATAATAT
>JAUMXZ010000117.1 GCA_030528905.1 Clostridia bacterium
ATACAAATGATGCCCTAATTGCGTAGCCTTACTATCAAACACAACCAGATAAATCAGCATATTATGTCGGAAGAGAAATGCATTAATCTCGTCTACTGCGATACGCATCCCTTCTTCTTTTGGATATCCAAAACTCCCCGTCGCGATCAGTGGAAACGCAATGCTCTTACAACCATACTGGTGTGCTAATTTAAGACTTTCCCGATAGCATGCGCGCAGTTTTTCTTCTTCACCAGATTCACCATCAAAAAAGAATGGACTCACTGCATGGATAATATATTTCGCAGGTAGCCGAAAACCAGGCGTTATTGCAACCTGGCCCTCATCCAAATATCCTATTTTTCTTCTTGCTTCTAAAAGTTCATCTACTCCTGCCGCTTCATATACCGCTGTATCCGTTCCATCACCATATGTAGGTTCTTCGCTTGCAGTATTAACGATTGCATCTACCTGCATTTTTGTTAAATCATTTCTTATAATCTTAAACGGCAATTTACATCCCCCTATATATCTTCATATTACCTAAATTCATAAAACAATGTGATTTAAACCTATCATTATGAATTTAGCAGCCAAATCAACATAAATAATGCAATATCAATCAAGATGATTGTCGCAAGACTTGGATTCCACTTTTTACTAGTGTCCATAGATTTCAGTTGTGTAGAGTTGTTTTTTGCTTTTTGTAATGCTGAATCATATGCTGCTTCAGTTTCGTAATTCTCAGGATAAATATCGTATTCAAAACCATCGAAACGTTCATTGCGCCAATCATAGTGGTTAGTGCCGCCAAGAAAATTCGGAACACTGTAACCTTTTTTATTCCCATCTACGTCATAGTGGTTAGTGCCGCCACAAAAATTGCGAACACTTTCACCTTTTTTATTCCCATTTACATCATAATGATTAGTTTGACCCCAAAAACCTCTGGCGCTCTCACCAACTTTATCACCTTTTGTATCATAGTGATTCGTCTGACCCCAAAAGCCTCTGGTACTTTCTCCAATTTTATTGCCTTTTGCATCATAATGAATTGTCTGACCGAAAAAACCTTTTCTACTGTATCCCTTTTTAGCCATAATCATAACCTCCGAATCTTCATTCTTGTTATTTTATTTGCTTAAATATTACACTCTTCAATGTCCACAAATACGGACTTCTATATCTAATATACCAATAACAGGTGTCATTCTGATTCGCATAAAAGAGACCATTTCAGTGGATGTGGTATATTAACCTTATTAAATTTTATTCCGAAGTAATAAGTAATTAATAGAAAAATTAAATATCAAGTATCAATAAGCCACATATAATACTTTATACATTTTGAATATAGTAAATATTGAGATATCGCTGCAGATTCGTCTGAATCAATTTTACATATTTGTAATAATCAAATTGCACTCCAGATTGATCTAAGCCTTCTACATGGCCAACAGAGCAAAATTTTTCCCTTTCCGCACCGATATATATGTCTACGGACTTTATCTGTCCGTACTGATTTTTCTCAATGATATTCATTAGTGTCAGTCCATCACCAATATCATACATATCAACTTGGCGTTCTAAACTCTTATATTCGTTCACGATCTAATCCCCTTTAACCCTTTGTTTACTCAATTATATCATAAACAAAAAAAGGAGGCATCCCAGACTAAATTATAGTCCAGAGCACCTCCTCTCAAGTATTTAATATATTACAGTAACTTCGACTTCCTTTTCTACTTCCAGAAAGGATTTGCCATTAAAACATTTTTCAGAAAGCACTGCATCGATAACAGACTGAGGAATATCTCCTTCTGCACTGATTTCATGCTTAACAATACATTTTTCCTCATTCGGTGTGCAATCCCATATTACAAGATAGGCCTTGTTGTCATTAATCTCTGGCTGCAATACATAAGTTTTTCCGTTATACTCAAATTCTGCATCATGACAGTGAGAAACCAACTCATATAATTCATTCATTGTAATTCCTTGCATCATTTAACCCCCTTAAACAATCTTTTATGTTTTTCATATAGCGGGTCCCCTTTTTTTAAGTCAGGTGGATTTGGTAGTGCATTACCCTCTTTGTAATAATGGATGTGCAATGACTTCTTACCCCTGTGCATTCCATAATCAATACGATAAACAGGCATTCTATATTCGCCAAACAGTATATATTGATCAAATGTTCCATCCTTACGATAAGAAACATAAGCTGTCCCAGGAGTATTAGAACGCTCTGGTAAACTAATACTTGCTTTAGGGTCTTTAGGTGCTAAAACCTTAATCCCATCAACATAATCAACAGTATGCCATCTTGCAGGTGTGTTAAATCCACCACTTTCTAGAAAAGAACCTCTGCTCCCCATTATACA
>JAUMXZ010000048.1:0-5980 GCA_030528905.1 Clostridia bacterium
TTACAGGTAGCATCATAGATTTGCCTAATTTCTGTAAATATTTCATCATATTTACACTTCCTCCTTATAATATTTATATAGACTAATTTAAGTATATATAAGTATATTTAGAACAGAATGAATGATGAATAAAAAAAGGGTTGTTATTCAGCAAGCTCAATAACAATATCATCATTGGTAACATACTTTTCTGTGAAAGTATTGAATGTTGATAATTTGTCTGTATTACAGATAACCATTGGAGTTATAGTATTAAGACCGGCAGCATTGACAGCATTCAAATCAGCTTTGAGAAGCAGCTGGCCTTTTTTGACAACATCTCCATCGGATACATAAGTGGTAAACGGTTTTCCTTTTAGAGTAACGGTGTCCAACCCAACATGGATAAGAATTTCTGTACCGTAAGAAGTTTTCAGAGTTATTGCATGACCGGTAGGGAATAACGTACTGACAACAGCATCACATGGAGCAAATACTTTTCCATCAGTTGGGTTTATAGCAATACCATTACCTAACATCTTTTTAGAAAAAGAAGCATCCGGTACTTCTGTAATAGATATTGCTGTGCCTGTCATTGGTGAATATAGATTGTCAGTTTTTTTAGTAAATAATTTTTTAAAAAATCCGATAAAAAACACCCCATTTACACAATATTATACATTATTATGATATATCCTAAGGAAGTTTTTGTCAATAAAATAAGATATAACCCGAATAGAATATAAAATGCCATATTTATCTTCTTTATTATACCGGAAAACTAAAAAAAACAACATTAGGCAAAGCCTAAGAAACCAATCAGAAATACAAGTGAAAAGGCTTAATACTTATTTTTTATTATCAGGTAACATATCCAGTAAAGCGTAATGATGATACAAACAGCAAAACCGGCTGCTGTGGATAACAATTCTTGTCCTGACAATTTGAAGATAATCGTAGAAATCGCTGAGATTAAAACAAACAGATATCCGGCCCAAGACCAGGCTTTATTTCTGATAAACTGGTTTCTCTCATCTTTTATTTCTATTTCCTGTTTTTCCCAATATGACTCATCATTACGGTAACGCAAAAACAAAACCATACGAATAGATCCCATCGCGACTAAAGCACCGCCCATTCCGCTCCAGAAGGAGTCCAAAATCTCCAGTAGCCCCAATATAAATAAAGTCGCACCAAGAATGATGTATACAATATAAAAGATAAACCGTCTGTTGTTTTTCATAAAAGATCCTCCTCTTCAAAAATAAAAACCTCTTCAATGAACATATCGAAATATTTGGCAATTTTGTGAGCCAATATAATTGACGGATTGTACCGTCCGTTTTCAAGAGAACTGATTGTTTGCCGGCTGACGCCCAAAGCTTTGGCAAGTTCCTCCTGCAGGATTCCTCGTTGCTTTCGTATAGATTCTATCCTGTTTTTCATAACTACCTCCTTATGTAAAACATACTTTACATAAGGAGTATAACAAATAAATATATTTATGTCAAGTTCACTTTACATAAATATATTTATAACAGGGAGGTCTAAGTCTATATCCGGATTGAAAAAATTGACAATTATCCGGTTTTATGCTACAGTTTTGATGTAAAAATTTCTATGAATCGGAGGATCGGTATGTTTGGATTGCATCATTTTATTTTAATTGGTATCAGTGTTCTTTTGATAGTTTTGTTCACTCTGTATATAAGAAAGAAAAATATCTCTTTGGAAAAGGTGTTGTCAGCAGCCTGTGTTATCTGTATTTTATCAGAAGTAACGAAAATATTTTCAACGCTGCAGACTGTGCCTTCCTCAGATGGCAGTATGATGTATTTATATCTTGATGTCAAACAGCTGCCGCTTCATTTGTGCTCTATCCAGATTATACTGATTTTCATTGTGCGTTTTACCAAAAACATCAATCTGCGCGAGAAGCTTCTTGCCTTTATATATCCCACAGGGGTTCTTGGAGGCTTGTTTGCGATTGTTCTTCCTACATATCTTAACGGTATGACACCTTTGGAAATCTTCACATCGCCACGAATGTATCAGTACTTTCTTTTTCACATTATGCTTGTCACGCTGGGTATATATATTGCTGCATCGGGCTGTGTTCGTTTCCACATACGGCATCTGTTCTCGAGTTTGGGAATTTTAGCTCTTTTTGCCCTTGGTTCTCTGTACTTGAATTCAATGTTTGCAAGCCCTGTTTATAAAAGTGGTCAGTTGGTGAGTATGGAATATATGCCTAATTATTTCTTTACACAGGAGGTACCGATTCATTTTCCTCTGACGGAAAAATGGCACTGGTTTGCGTGGTGGGGAATAATGCTTCTTCTTGCGGTAATCCTTTTTTCACTATGTTTTCTGCCTGTAATTTTAAGAGACAGAAAGCGTCTTTAACAGATTATTTTAAAATATAATCTGTTTGACTTAAAAAAATATTTATAATACGATCAAAAAAAGACAGAGACAAGTTGACTCTGTCTTTTTTATTGCTGTGTGCGGCATTTTTAAGTAAAAAATCCGTACTTCAATGTGTATAGTCGTTGATTATGTAATCAACTTGTTTTTTAAATCAAAAATCCGGCTCTCGATAACACGGATTATCCGCTTAAATTCATCATCTGATTTTCCGGTAGGGTCTTCCAATTCCCAATTATCATCAAATACACTGTCAATAAAGGGGCAACTGACATTACAACCCATAGAAATTGTTATATCAGGATCAGGTATATTTTCAATCAGCTTTGAATACTGAGTTTGTTCCATATCGATTCCATATAGTTCTTTCATTATTCTCACAGCATCCTGGTTAATTTGAGGTTTTGTCTCTGTTCCTGCAGAATATGATTCAAATACATCCGATGCAAGATGTTGTCCCAACGCTTCTGCAATCTGACTTCTGCAAGAATTATGAACACAAATAAACGCTACTTTCTTCTTTGCCTTTTTGTAAAATGGACATTCTGTCTGAAGGCACTGATTATTGAGATGAAAACGGGAACAGATTATTTGATTTAGTTCCATTTTCACATTTAATTTTTCCTTTGTAAACCAAACCGCCTCTACAATAGCGAGGTAGGAATCTCTTTTACAGCAGCGAGGTCCACCATTTTTTGCAATCGCAGCTAAAGCTCTTGATGTCATTTGATTAGATAATCCCCAGGCTTCTTTTGATAATGGTGTAGACTTTAACACAATCGAAATATAAATTCCGGTACTGATTCCCGCCCCACAAGCACCCCAAAATCCGCAAACACCGCCGGGAATCTGTTTGGCTCTTTTTTGCATTTCACGCAGTGCAGTGTTTAATTCTATATCTCCCTTGGCATTTTTATAAGCGGTTAAAAGAGCAGATCCGACCATAGTGTGATGCTCAGGGCCGTGCATATGACAAGAAGGCATATTCATCAATTCTTCCAGAATTTCAACAGGATTAGTAGATTCACTGCTAAGACACACTGATATAATTTCATTTAATCCGTTTGTATGACATTCATCACAAACAAAATGTTTGTTTATACATCTTGTTTTGCTGTGTTGCTTTTTATGACAGAGTTCACACTCCATTATTTCATCAGAATCAAGATATTCCAATGGCTTTTTACAAATCAAGCATTCTTCATTCATTTGATTCACCTCGTCAAATAAGAATTTGTTTAACTATCTTGGGCAACCCATTTCTTTGACCAAACAAATAATGTTTCAGACATTAACTTAAAATCAACTGCACCACCTGTTTTTAATTTCAAAAAGGTTGCAATGATAACCTGTTCATCCGAAGATACAACTTTAAGCAATTCTTTTTGATATCTGATATAGTTTCCTGTTTGTTTAAAAGCGATTGCCTGCACAACAAAATAAGCCGATTTATATAAATCTCGCAAAATATCTTCGCTTTTTTCATGGAGCATATTGTGAACACATCCGTGGTATATATTACAGGCACCGATTTTGATTACTCTGTTGACAGCGCTTTCATCAATAACTGCCATCACCTGGTCAAGGCTTCCCATAATTGGTGTGGTGTCATAGCAAAACTGGAACAGGTCAGATGGCTCCCAATTCATAATTTCTTTTTTCCCTGAAAGAAAACCACAAATCAGTTCCCTATTAGATAAGGTATCCAACATATCTTTATAAGCTTGAATGTCCATAGCAGACAATTCATCCAGGATGACAACAATATCAATGTCGCTTGTTTCTGTTGCTTCACCACGACTATAACTGCCTTGCAAACCAACAAACCACACACGATTTTCAAATGTCTCATTTAATGTCTGTAAGAAGTTTTTTATCCAAATATTAATATCCATCATCCTAATTACCTCGTTAAATCTCAATTTGTTTATTTCTTTTATTTAAGTTTTTTTACTGTTAACTTGATTACTGTCCCTAACAGCAAACCAACATATGCCACTACCAGATACCAAACAGAATGAACCAGCGCAGATTCATTGTAGTAGATAAATACCGAAGGTATAAACACAATGGCAACAATAATTGGATACGCATATTTTACTTTATCATTAGACAAAACACCGAGAATAAACGAAAGCAATAATGTTGCCAACACAATCATCAATACCATACCAATCATATCTGTCGGTCCTGCAAACAAAGGCAAAACAAAAAATATAATTAACTGAAGAACAACTATAATCAACTCTTCTACATACCGCTTCATAATAGATAATAACCTCTCTGTTTTAAAGTCTTATTTATCAATGTAGAATATAGCGTGTTGGAGTTCCAAAGCTTTGCTCTGTTTCAATTACAACTAAATTATCACATATAATTATCCCGGCCATACCATTTCCCAAAACAAGATTTAATGCGTCATTTAATGTACAGGTTTTTCTATCTAAATTTTTATTGTATGCAATAATATAACATAATCCCGATACATTATATTTTTCTGCAACAGAAAGTATTTCATCTGAATACAGCTTATTTCCACTTGCCACTATTCTATCAGGTTTTATTAGATCTTCTGTGTAATGGCAAAAACGACCAATACCATTTTGACGCTTCTTTCCGCTTAATTCAAAAAGCAATCTGTCCTGTCTATTCTTTTTTATAAATCTCTCAATAAATAATTTTTCTATTTCATCAATCATATATATCCTCCGGGATTTTCATTTATTGAGCTAATTATATCACATATATAATAAAAAAGACAGGAGCATTTCTACTCCTGTTCTTCCTTTTATTCTGCCGCCTCCAGCATATTCTCTATAAAAATCCCATATCCTCTGGTTGGGTCATTGACTAAAACATATGTAAATTAATGATACCTACACCCCAGATGTCCTCACACTCAACTGAATAAAACGAAAAAGCCTATATTTTAGCAGATTTGAGAGCGAATTAAACTGTTCCGTTCGCTCTCTTTCTATTTCCAACACAAAAATGAGGTAAACTATGGGTAGCAATGAAAAAAATAATTCCTGATCGAAAGCGTTGTCAGCGGCCGTATCGGCAATATGATCACTCTGGCGTGTTTTTCACCGCACCGTTAAAATTAACTTCCTTTTAAGTTATTTGTTGTTACTGCTTGGTTAGGCAATCCTAATGTATATTCATCCACAAGGGGACATAAAAAGGAGCACTGCAGGATTTCTTGAAAATCTTGTGGTGCCTCTGAATTTTGCGGAAGGCAATATTATTCATTTAAGACAGGGGAAACTTGCCCCTGTCATTTATGGGCGAAAATAACCGTCGTGAATTAAAATGCTGGAAACGATCTTGCCGTCATCGTCCACGTAGAACCGGTTTTTGCAGCAGCGGCATAGTACCACATACCGCCTGTCACCGGCTGCCACTCCGTTAATCCAGCCCCATCCGTGAGAAATGCTAGGGTTTCCGCACTCTATGCATCCGCCAGATAAGGCTTTCATGAGAATGCTTTTGCCTCCGTCGCCATTTTCGTCCGTGTCGCCGTGGACGCCACCGCTGACCTGATCCAGTTCCTGATCGCTCAGCTTTTCAAATT
>JAUMXZ010000048.1:6080-10304 GCA_030528905.1 Clostridia bacterium
TCTTTTCTTCCATAATATGTTCCTCCTTAAATTGTATGGTGCAGCGTGCTGTGCTGCCCTTGCCGTCTGCGGACGGCTCCCCGTACGATCGATCACTCAGCTTTTCAAATTTCTTTTCTTCCATAATATGTTCCTCCTTAAATTGTATGGTGCAGCGTGCTGTGCTACCCTGTTTTTGTTTGTTCGTAAGTTATATACGAAGTAACGCCCGTTTTGTTAGAAAGAAAACAGAATTATTTTATTATGTATACGAACGAAAACAGATCATGGCCGCTGTTTTCAAAAAATTTTGATTGATTCCATTTTATCACATAACCGAAAAAAAAACAAGGGCAAACCGCCCCTGTCTCATCTTCATTCTGCTACGTCAAGCATATTCTCTATAAAAATCCCATATCCTCTGGTTGGGTCATTGACTAAAACGTGGGTAACAGCTCCCACAAGTTTGCCGTCCTGAATAATCGGACTGCCGCTCACGAGTGATTATCATTAGGAACAACAGTATTAATCGTAAAAAAGAGGAAATCTTCGCCCTTATGCTTTATGGCTGTGCCGATGCGTTATTTCAACTGCATTTTCGGCATATTGCGTTTTTCAAGCCCCCCTACCTTGTAAGGAATTCCTTCTTCTTCCAGCACAGCAAGAAATGCACCGAGGTATTCCGCATCACGGCCATATGTCATAAAACTGATACAAAACTGATTTTCAACCGCATTTACCTCAACAATAAGATGTCCCTCTGTGAGGGTGAACGCAGATGTTACGTATTCCGATATTCCACCCCAATCCATCTTTCCGACATAGCTGATCGTATAGGTATCTTTTGGACCTTTATGGAGCAGACTGCGTTCAGCGGCATAGCCTCTTTTCTCATCAATTGTCGCACATTGGTCTATTCCATCGCGAAATTCCATCAGTTCTTTATATTCTTTTCTGCTCAATTCAGGCTGCATCTGCATGAACATCGCACCTCTTGTAATTGTGCTGAGCTTTTCAATCGTCCAATCCTTCATTCTTTTTTTATACTTTACATGAAGCATTCGGACCAAATCTCTATAGGTATTGGGACAACCTACGTCGGCTCTGTAATTGCAGGCTATTCTTGCGGCCAGCTGCTCCTCATCCGGAAAAAGGCATGCTGACATTTTGAACATCGCCGCAGAAATGATCGAATTGGGACTTCCGTCATTCTCACTTACATATTTCATCAGAGCATCTTTGGGAATTGTAATTGGATAGTAACGCGAGCAGGCATCAAGATCCCGATATGCAGCCCTATAATCGGCAATAGGTAAGAAGGAATCTCCGCCGGTATACTCTCCTATACACAACTCATCACCGAAAGTATCGCAATCAGGAAGATCGGTCTCGCCCTGTCGAAGCGCTGAGTCAGGTGTGTATATTCCCTCAGAAGACGGAGCATAGCCCATATCGGTCAAATATTGCCATATGGTCGTTTTCAGCCAAGGCATAGCACCGCAGGCACCGCAAAACCCGTGAAAGAAATTGAAGAAAATGGCATCCTCGCTATAGGTTACTGCAAAAAACAGCCCGTTTGTTTCTTCGCTTCCCAAGACGCAGGGAGCGCCTTCCTCTTTTACACTGATCGGTGCTGTGCATGGTTTGAGAATATATGCACCATCGTCATTTACGTCGAGCATATGCGCATAATAGGGGTACCGCATAAATGCTTTTTGCGCCGACTTTTTGAGAACTTCTTCATTGATTTTCACAGACAACGTAATTTTAATCTTTACCGTTAATGGAGAATGTACGCTGGATTCGTAAAAAAGATAACTGTTAAAGTCGTATTTCATTTGATTTAACCTCCATTCCAATGTAATAAAAACTGTATTATTATCCGATAGAAATTATAGCATACTCCAACATTTTTTTCTACTTTTGATCCGCTTCTTTGGATAAATATATTTATTCCCATCTCCAAAATTATCGGATTATCGTATATCCCATTAACCAATAGACAGGGGCTTCCGACCTTGTCAAGTCTTTTATTCTGCCGCGTCAAGCATATTCTCTATAAAAATCCCATATCCTCTGGTTGGGTCATTTACTAAAACGTGGGTAACAGCCCCCACAAGTTTGCCGTTTCGAATGATTAGATTTGCGATTATAAGTGATGACATTAGGGACACAGTTTTAGATGTAATATTACTGCTTCAATAGTCTTTTGTAAAACTTATCCACGCAAATTGCGCCAAAGGGTGCTGTGAGCAAAATAGATACCACTGAAACTGTCAAAACGATACTGCCGCATTCTAACCCCATCGCTAATGGAATAGTACCAATGGCTGCTTGCACTGTTGCTTTTGGTGTGTAGGCCATCATACAAAATAATCGTTCTTTTTTTGTTAGTTTTGTTCCAATCAATGACAAAAACACGCCCAATATTCTGAAAACTAACGCTGCAGCCACAAGTAAAATTACTGAAATGCTCGCTACCAATGCATATCCAATATCCACAGCAACTCCTACCAGGACAAACAGGAATACTTCTGCACCAAGCCACAGCTTGTTATATTTTAAAGCTAATCGCTTTGCAAGAATGTTATAATTCTGTTTGATAATGATGCCCATACTCATAATAGCGATAAGTCCCGATACAGAAACAATTGTTTCCAGTTGTTTTTGCATTTCCAGTAAAAGAAAAGAAAAGCTTAATATGAGCAATATCTTAACAGAGTCACGAATATGGAATTTTTTAAAGAACAAAATGAGCAGTTTTCCAACAAGAAAGCCAAGTAAAACTCCAAATAAAATTGAGGTCGGTATTTGCACAAAATTCAAAACTGATGCAGTTCCGGTAGAAGCTAAGGTTGTCAACGCTGCAAACAAAACGATCACAAAAACATCGTCTACAGATGCACCTGCTAAAATCAACTGTGGAATACTTTGGCGTACGCCATAGCCTTCTTCTATCAGTTTGATCATTCTCGGAACAAGCACAGCAGGAGAAACTGCCGCAACCACACTTCCGATTATTGCAGCATCCAAAATGGATATATCAAGTAATAAAGGTGCAAAAATAATCGTTCCGATTATCTCGATACAGGCGGGAACAAAACACATAAGAATAGCAGGTCGCCCAACTTTCTTCAAGTCAGCAAGATTAAGTGACAGGCCCGCCCGGGTCAGGATAATGACCAATGCAATTTGTCTTAACTCACCTGAAATCAGAAGAATTGAATCGTCAACTAAATTCAAACAGTGCGGATTAATCAGAATGCCGACTAAGATCATCCCCAGCAGACTTGGTAATTTCATTTTTGAAAACAGCCACCCAGCACCCAAACCCAACAGTAAAATCAATGCAATACTTGTTAGCATAAAACTAAACCTCCTGAAACGCAGAAAAAAGCCGACAGTTTCTGCGTGAAATTCGCAGAAGCCATCAGCATCAAGTGCGGTTCAGGATACAGTATCCTTGGGAGAGCCTCATTCCCATTGGATATAGCATATCACTTTTGGTTTCTTTTTGCAATATTTTTCACATAAAAAGACAGGTGAATTTCTACTCCTGTTCTTACTTTTATTCTGCCGCGTCAAGCATATTCTCTATAAAAATCCCATAACCTCGCGTGGGGTCATTGACGAGAACATGGGTCACGGCACCCACAAGTTTGCCGTCTTGAATGATCGGTGAGCCGCTCACGAGTGATTGTCATTAGGGACAACAGTTTTTATGCATAAAACAGCCATGCACTTCAAAATGCATGGCTGCTATGTATGATTCTTATTCTGTTCGACAAATTGGAATTTATCATAATTCAATTATTTGTATGCATATACAATTTCATCATTAGTAGTATTAATACCTCCTGCTTTTTCATAGCATCTACAAGCAGAGATATTACTCTTATTCGTTATCAAAAACATTTTCCTACAACCGATACTTTTAGAATGAGAATTAATATATTTTACCAATTCCGTTCCATAGCCATGATTCTGATATTCTTCCAATATATCAATGGCATGCAAATAAAAATCTTTTATTCCATTTGGCTTAACCAATACATATCCAAATGCAAAACCAACTATAATGTCATTTTCTTTAGCAATATAACCAAAGGTATTCTTCTCCTCCAAAAATGTATTAAGAATAACCTCATCATATTTGGTATTATCATCATCAACAAAATATTTCATCAACTCAACATCTTGCTTTTCCAACAATTTGTACTCCATAATATACCTCGCCAAATTCAA
>JAUMXZ010000008.1:0-6094 GCA_030528905.1 Clostridia bacterium
TAGGGGCAAATGCAAAGCTCTTTAAAAATGCAACAGATACATCTCAGGCACTTATTACAGGTAAGGTGGATGCCTGTGTTCTTGATGAGCTTGTTGCAAGAAATATTGCAAATAAAAATAAGGATATAATTAAAATAATTGAACAGCCGCTTACAAGTGAAGAATATGCCTTTGCTGTTGCTAAAGGTAAAGAAGATTTGCTCAAGCAGATTAACAGTACAATTCAAAGATTAAAAGATGAGGGCAAAATTGAAGAATTTGCAAGAGAACATAATGATTTGTAAAAAATAAGGAAGGAGAAAGAGTAGAATAAATTACTCTTAAATAATAATATGCAAAATATATTAGATAGTTTATACGCCTCAGTTATAGCTGATGGCAGGTGGATAATGTATCTGACAGGACTTTGGAACACCATACTGATTTCTGTAACCGCTATTTGCATAGGTTCAATAATCGGCATACTTGTCGCTGTTATAAAAAATTATGCACTTACAAATAAAAAACTAAGACCTTTGGAAGTAATCTGCGATATATACTTAACCGTTATAAGAGGTACACCTACACTTATCCAGCTGATGATTATATACTTTGCGGTATTTGCCTCTATGTCAGACGGAACTTTAGCGGCTATTGTAGGCTTTAGTATAAATGCAGGAGCTTATATAGCTGAAATTATACGCTCAGGAATAATGTCCATTGATAAAGGTCAAAATGAGGCAGGTCGTGCCTTAGGTTTTACTCAAGGACAGACTATGCGTTTGATAATTCTGCCGCAGGCCTTGAAAATTTCTATCCCGCCTCTTTTTAATGAGTTTATAACCTTGGTAAAAGAAACTTCTGTTGCCGGAATGATTGCCGTACCGGAGCTTACTAAAATCGCAGGAAATATAAGAGGAAGAGCGTTTGAAACTACACCTCTTTACATAGTTGCAATTATATATCTGATATTAGTTATAGCATTAACACAGGTTCAAAAAAGAATAGAAAAGAGGTTGGGTGCAAGTGATTAAGATTAAAAATCTGAAAAAAAGTTTCGGCGATAAAGAAATATTAAAAGGTATTAGCGAGCATATAAAACCAAATGAAAAAATAGTAATAATCGGACCCTCAGGTTCCGGCAAATCGACTTTTCTTAGATGTATGAATCTTTTAGATACGCCGACTTCCGGACATATTTATGTAGACGGAGAAGAAATAACAAGTAAAGACTGCGATATAAATTTTGTTAGAAGAAAAATGGGAATGGTTTTTCAGAATTTTAATTTATTCCCACATTTGAACATTATAAATAATATCACTTTAGCACCAATAAAGCATAAATTACAAACACCGGCACAAGCTTATGAAAATGCAATGAGCTTACTAAAAAGAATCGGCCTTCAGGATAAAGCTAAAGCTTATCCACATATGCTCTCCGGCGGTCAGAAACAGAGAATTGCTATCATTCGTTCACTTGCAATGAGACCAAAGGTTATGCTCTTTGATGAGCCTACCTCTGCACTTGATCCTGAAATGGTGGGCGAGGTTTTAAATCTTATGACAGAACTTGCAGGATACGGAATGACAATGGCGGTAGTTACGCACGAGATGGAATTTGCAAGACAGGTTGCTAACAGAATATTTTTCGTAGACCAAGGTGTGATTCTTGAACAGGGTACACCGGAAGAAATTTTTGATAATCCAAAACACGAAAGAGTAAAGAGCTTTCTGTCAAAAGTGTTATAATATGAAACAAAGAAAAGCTGTCGGAATTAGCTTCCCGGCAGCTTTTTTTCGGTTAGTCTTCTTTTATTTTTTCGACTTTGAACATTTTTCTAAGTATGAAACCAAGAACACCTTTACCTTCTATTACGATAAATTTCATAATAAGCACCTCCGGATAAAAATTATATTTTTATATAGATGAGTAGAAGGCATAATATAATAATAGAAATAAGAAGAATTATGAAGTCGTTTGGACCAAAGAAGCCCAGCGTCAGACCGAGCGAGAAAAAGAAAACATTTTTACAGTAAGTCTTATGTACTGTCAAGATTCTCACATCGCTTTCATTTTGATAAAACTTAGCTTAATAATATAATATATATTTTTGTAAAAAATGTGACGAATAAAAAAATCCATCGGAATTTCTCCGATGGATTTTGTTTATCATATTACTATTGAGATAAAACTTCGTTGTAAAGTTTCAAGTATTCTTTAGCTGATTTCTCCCAACTGTTGTCAGACTTCATAGCGCGTTTTACTAAGATCTGCCAGCCGCCTTCAGCATTCCAATATCCGGCAATAGCTCTCTTGAGAGCATTGTACATATCTTGTGCATCGTAGCTATTGAAAACAAAACCGTTTCCTAAACCATCGCCGCTGTCTTGAATTGAATCTCCAAGACCGCCGGTTCTTCTGACAATCGGAATAGTACCATAACGAAGTGAAATCATTTGAGCAAGTCCGCAAGGCTCACTTCTTGATGGCATCAAATATATATCAGATGCTGCATAGATTTTTCTTGCAAGCTCAGGAACGAAGCCAAAGCAAGAGCATACACGACCAGGATATTTATCCTGCATAGCCTTGAAGAAGCTCTCATATTGCCAATCTCCGGAGCCGAGGATTACAAATTGGATATCCTCAACATTCATCATCTCTTCAAAAACTTCTTTAACAAGGTCAAGGCCCTTAGGAGCAACCATTCTTGTTACCATACCAACAAGCGGAACCTCAGGTCTGAGCTCTAAGCATAAACGCTCTTGTAAAGCACGCTTACAAGCAGCTTTGCCGGAGAGGTCTTCTACTGTGAAGTTAACCGGGATGTTAGGATCTGTTTCAGAGTTATAGTTGTCAACATCAATACCGTTGAGAACACCTCTGAATTTCCAGGCTCTGTCTCTGACGATAGGATCAAGACCGAATGCAAACCACGGATCTTTAATTTCTTCAGCATAAGATGGGCTAACAGTTGTTACCATATTAGCTGTTTCGATAGCACCCTTCATCAAGTTTACACAGCCATCATATTCTACTATATTGGTGTTGTAATCCGGTAAGCCTAAAATTTCCTCGATAAGCTCCATACCATATTGTCCCTGGTATTGGATATTATGGATTGTAAATACAGTTTTAATTCCTTTGTACCAATCATAATTTGAATAGAACAAGCTGTAATATACAGGAACCATAGCTGTATGCCAGTCATTACTGTGGATGATATCAGGTTTAAAGTCGATGTAAGGCAACATTTCAAGAGCAGCTCTTGAGAAGAATGCAAAACGCTCTGCATCATCATAATGGCCGTACATTCCTTTACGCTTGAAATAATATTGGTTGTCTAAAAGGTAGTAAACAACACCTTTATATCTTGCCTCAAATACTCCACAGTATTGGCGACGCCAAGAAACAGGAACTGAAAGACTTGTAATAAATCTCATTTCATCTTTCATTGCTTGTGGAATTTCGTCATATAAAGGCATAACAACACGACAACCTACCAGCAGTTGTCTTAAAGCCTGTGGTAATGAACCTGCAACATCACCCAAGCCGCCGGAAGCCATAAAAGGTAAAGCTTCACTTGCACAATATAAAACTTTCATAATTAAATCCTCCTACTAATCAGATAGTCTTAAACTACACTACCCTTGCTGATATAAACAGGGTATGAAGAGAAGCCCATCAATTTTCTGCCTTCTTTTATCACAACATCTTTATCTGTGATGATGTAATTCAGTTTACAGTTTGCGCCGAGATCAGTATCCTGCATCAGTATGCAGTTTTCTACTGTACAGCCTTTAGCAACGTGTACGCCTCTGAAGAGAACGCTGTTTTTGACAGTACCCTCTACAACACAGCCGTGAGAGAGAATAGAGTTATGTACAGAAGCATCTTCGCCGAACATAACCGGCATATCGTCTCTGTTTTTAGTATAGATAGGTTTATCTGTATCATAAAGCTGAGCACTTACATCTTTTTGGAGCAAGTCCATACTTGCAGCGAAGTACTCTTTCAAAGAGCTGATAACTCTTGAATAGCCGCTAAATTCATAGCCATACATTCTGAATCTGTTTACATTACTTTGAATGAGATCAACTTTGAATGATTGTTTATTTTTGCTTACACATTCACGAACTAATCTTATCAAGAGGTCTCTTCTCATTAAGTACATATCAAGTGAGAATTTATATTCCTCGTTGCTGTTAGGATCGATTGAAATTTCTTTAATTCTATCGTTTGCATCGAGATCAAGAACCATAAGTTGCTTGATATCATCCGGTACTTTTGCATTTTTATATACAACAGTGATATCGGCTTTATTTTGGATATGTTTAGCAATAACATCTCTGTAATCTATATTGCAAACCACATCGCAGTCTGAAAGAAGAACATATTCCTCTTTAGATTTCTCAAGGAAAGAGATCATAGAGTTAAGAGCTTGTAATTTATTTTTATAATCTTCTCCGTTAGCATTTCCGAAAGGAGGGAGTATAAACAAGCCATTTTTATTTTTTGCAAGATCCCAAGCTTTACCTGAACCGAGATGGTCCATTAAAGATTGGTAATTACTTTTTGTTAAAACTGCAACCTTGTCAATACCGCTGTTAACCATATTTGACAAAGGATAGTCTATCATACGAAATCTGCTTCCGAAAGGAACAGAGCCCATAGTTCTCATATCAGTTAAATCTCTTAAAGCATCATTTTCCGCATTTGAAAAAAGAACACCTAAAACATTATTTCCTCTCATTTGCAGTCACCTCCGTTAACATCTTCATAAATTATTTCATTAGCTTTTACAACAGCACCTTCGCCTACTGTAAGGTCAGAACCTACAACAGCAATACCCCAATCGGCTTCTGTATTTTCAGGAGCTGAACCTACTTTTGCATTTTTCTTTACAACTGCGTTTTCTGATACGATAGCATATTCAACTACAGCACCTTCTTCAACAACAGCACCGGGCATAAGGACTGATTGTTTTACAACAGCACCCTTAGCAACTTTTGCACCGGGGAACAATACGCTATGGTCTACATCTCCGAAAACAACAGATCCATCTGCTACTAATGAAGTTGTAAGTTTAGCATCTTCTCCGATGTACTGAGGTGGCAAAATTGGAGTTCTTGAGTAAATGCTCCAGGAAGAATCATTGAGTTTAAGGCCGGAGTCTGGATTTAACAAGTCCATATTTGCTTCCCAAAGACTTTGGATTGTTCCAACATCTTTCCAATAGCCTTCAAACTCGAAAGCAAACATTCTTTCTCCGCTATTGAGCATTGCAGGGAGAACATTCATACCGAAGTCGTGTTTTGAGTCGGCATTTTCCTCATCTTCTATTAAATATTTTCTTAATTTTTGCCATGTAAAGCAGTAGATACCCATTGAAGCTTTTGTGCTTTTTGGATGTTTTGGTTTCTCATCAAACTCATAGATAGAATTATCAGGATTTGTATTGAGAATACCGAATCTTGAAGCTTCCTCGATAGGAACATCAAGAACAGCTATAGTACAATCTGCATTTCTCTCTTTGTGAGCAGCGATCATTTCAGAGTAGTCCATTTTGTAGATATGGTCACCTGAAAGAACTACAACATAATCAGGGTTATATCTATCGACATAAGCTATATTTTGATAGATTGCGTTTGCAGTACCTTTATACCAATCTGCACCTTTGCTTCTTTGGTACGGAGGTAAAACTGTTACTCCGCTGTTTGAACCGTCTAAATCCCAAGGTTGACCGTTTCCGATATACTCATTGAGAAGAAGAGGTTGATATTGAGTCAAAACTCCTACAGCGTTTATACCTGAGTTAACACAGTTTGAAAGCGGAAAATCTATAATTCTGTATTTTCCCCCGTAAGCGACAGCCGGTTTTGCAACTTTACTTGTCAAAACATAAAGGCGGCTTCCTTGACCTCCAGCCAATAACATGGCTACTGTTTCTTGTTTTGGAAACATAGATGAATTCCTCCCTAATAAATTATTTATACTCAATAGTTAGTATTATTATTTTTATAAAATTTATTTAGTTTTAGATTTTTTAGCTGCGGTTTCTTTTTTAGCTGTTTCTTTTTTAGTAGTTTTAGCAGCGGTTTCTTTTTTAGCGGT
>JAUMXZ010000008.1:6112-20714 GCA_030528905.1 Clostridia bacterium
AGACAAGTTTCTTACTTGGTGTAAGACCATAGTCTTCTTTTTTAGCAGGTTCTTTTACTGCCTTAGCAGCAGTTTCTTTTTTAGCGGCCTTTACAGGTTCTGATTTAAGAATTTCACTTGCTTTCTTTTTAGGCTCTGCTTTTTTTGTTTCTGCTTTAGCTTTTGCAGCGGTTTTTTTAGTTGCAGTCTTTTTAGCAGCAGGTTTAGCAGCTTTTACTTCTTTTGCTTCTTCTTTTACTTCTTCTTTCTCGACTGCCTCGACAGGTATTTCTTCAACCTCAGGTTTTTTCTCAGCTTTCTTTGTGAGTTTGAGATAAAGAATAGTAAGGCCCGGAAGAGTAAGCTCGATAGATTGCTCGTGACCGTGCATAGGTGAGTCCTCAGTTTTGATTTCAACACCGTTTGTGATGCCGCAGCCGCCGAATTTTTTATCTTGAGAGTTAAATACTTCGCTGTAGACACCAGCATAAGGAACACCGATTCTGTAATGTTCTCTTAAAACAGGCTGGAAGTTACCGACAACAACAAGCTCATTACCTTTTTTGTCCATTCTTCTGAATGAGATAACGCTTTGCATATAGTCATCATTTGAAATCCAGCAGAAGCCTTCCCAAGAGAAGTCTATTTCCCAAAGTGGGCTGTTTTGCAGATAGAAATAGTTAAGTGCTTTAAAGAAGTCCTGCATTTGCTTATGAGCAGGGTAAGCTAAAAGACCCCAATCCAATTCGCTTTGGAAATCCCACTCTTTAAACTGACCGAATTCTGTACCCATAAATATGAGCTTTTTACCCGGATGAGACATCATATAAGCCATAAAGAGTCTTACGCCGGCAAACTTCATTTCGATATCGCCGGGCATCTTGTTGATAAGAGAGCCTTTGCCGTGAACGAGTTCGTCGTGAGAGATTGGTAAAACGAAGTTTTCAGAGAATGCGTAGAAGAATGAGAAAGTGATATTATCGTGGTTATAAGGTCTGAAGAACGGGTCAAGACAGGTGTAGTGAATCATATCGTTCATCCAGCCCATATTCCATTTGAAGTTAAAGCCTAAGCCGCCGATATCAGCAGGCTTTGTAACCATTGGCCAAGCTGTTGATTCTTCAGCGATCATAAGAGCTTTCGGATAATCTTTAAATATAGCGGCATTTAATCTTTGCAAAAATTCTACTGCTTCGAGATTTTCTTTTCCGCCGTATTTATTAGCAACCCACTCGCCATCATTTCTGCTGTAGTCAAGGTACAACATAGAAGCAACAGCGTCGCAGCGTATGCCGTCGATGTGGTATTGATCAAACCAGAACATAGCACTTGAGATAAGGAAACTCATTACTTCGTTTCTGCCAAAGTCAAATACTAATGTGCCCCAGTCTTTGTGTTCACCTTTTCTCGGATCAGCATATTCATAGCAGCAAGTGCCGTCAAATCTTGCCAAGCCGTGAGCGTCGCGTGGGAAGTGAGCAGGTACCCAGTCGAGTATAACACCGATACCGGCCTGATGGAATCTGTCTATAAATTCCATAAATTCTTCAGGCTTGCCGTATCTTGATGTAGGAGCATAATATCCTGTTACCTGATAGCCCCAAGATGGGTCGAAAGGATATTCTGTCATAGGCATAAGCTCGATGTGAGTGTAGCCCATATCTTTTACATAATCAATCAGTTCGTCAGCAAGTTTCTCATATGAAAATGTATTACCGTCAGAAAATCTTCTCCAAGAACCAACATGAACCTCATATACGTTCATAGGAGTTGAATATGGATCGTAATTTTTGTTTTTATTCTCAAACCATTCATCATCGTTCCATTTATGCTTACCTAACGTATAAAGACGGGAGGCGTTAGCAGGACGAGTCTCTGTATGGAAAGCATAAGGGTCACTTTTCAGGAATGTTTCACCGGATTGTGAAGTGATACTAAATTTATATATTGAGAACTCCGGTAGTTCTTCAGGAATAAAGCATCTCCATACACCCTGGTCACTGGCCAAGGACATAGGATGTTTTGAAGGGTCCCAGTCGTTGAAATCTCCGACAACTGAAACAGCTAAAGCATTTGGAGCCCATGTTCTGAAGATGACACCATTAACACCATCTTCGGTGATTCTGTGAGCACCCATATAGTTGTAGGCTTTACTGTTTGTGCCTTGATGAAATAAAAATAAATCATCAGTAAAGTTTTTTTCTATGTATTTTTTCATAGAATTACCTCCCAATAGTAATGATTTTTATCTTTAGATACACATTTTCTGTCGCAAGACAACTGTTAAGTCGCATATGAGAATTTTGCGATACTTATGTTAATGAAAATTATGCACAAGCTAAAAAAATTTACTGTAAATAAATTGTTGTTAAGAATGGATAGGAATAAAAACAAAAACACGATCACAACAAGATCGGATAAGGCGCAGAATATAAACTGAAAAAAGCAGCAATAATCCGTTCCTAAAGCACATTCCAAACCGACATTACAACAAAGTTTACTACACATACATTATACATATTTTTTCATTTCTGTACAAGTATTTATTTAGTTAATGTTTTAAAAAAAATCAAAAACATCAAGTTGCACATATTATTTATAATAAATTGTATTTATTTAACACTTGACATACCGTTTTTTTTATGTTATCATTATCAAACCTCTAGTAACTTGGGGTTTATTTTTATGCCCTGATTTATGAGGGAGGCTAAAAATTCCGAAGCCGGGAGGTGCCGTTATTGAGAGTGAAAGTTACATTAGCCTGTACAGATTGCAAGCAGAGAAATTACAACACAATGAAAAACAAGAAAAACGATCCTGATAGGCTTGAAATGCGAAAGTATTGCAGATTCTGCAAAAAACACACTCAGCACAAAGAGACAAAGTAGAAAGTAGGAGGGATTTATAACTATGGGAAAAGATAATGACGTTGTTAAAAACTCCCAAAAATCTGATTCCGTTTCTAAGAAAAACAAGCCTAAATCAAAAGCTAAAGAACCAAACAAGGTTGTTTCATTCTTTAAGAAAATAGGTGTATTTTTCAGAGAATGTAAAAACGAGGTCAAAAAAATTGTATGGCCAACTGTCGGTGCAACATTTAAAAATTTTGGCATAGTTTTATCTGTTGTAGTGATAATAGGTTTGTTCATCTTTGGGCTGGACACAGGACTCGTTGCTTTGCTTGAGCAATTTATGAGTGTTGCAGGTTAATAATAAATAATTCCAAAAATAAAGGCGAATTATTTATTTTTTGATTTGAGGAGAGCTTATGTCAGAACAAGCAAAATGGTATGTCATTCATACCTATTCTGGTTATGAAAACAAAGTGGCGGATAATCTTCAAAAAACAATAGAAAACCGCCAGCTACACGATCTCATTCAGGAAATTAAAATTCCAACCGAGATTATCACCGAAACAAAAGATAACAGCGTTAAAGAAATAGAACGCAAAATTTTTCCAAGCTATGTGCTTGTTAAAATGGTTATGACAGATGATACCTGGTATATCGTCAGAAATATTAGAGGCTGTACGGGCTTTGTGGGCCCATCCTCAGATGAACCGATTCCTCTTTCAGATGAGGAAGTAAGAAAAATGGGTATAGATACCCGTAAGGTCGAGGTTTCATATCAGGTTGGAGATACTGTGGATGTAGTGTCCGGATCATTAAGCGGATTCTCAGGTGTCGTTTCATCTGTTGATACTGACAATAACCTGGTTAAAGTTATCGTTTCATTGTTCGGAAGAGAAACTCCGGTCGAGCTTGAATTGGGACAAGTGAAAAAAAGCTGATTTTAATGTCAGAGCCTGAAGCTAAGGCTTTAGCAAAAAATTTAAAATTCGGTTGTAATCAATACCGAATAAAAAAGAAAAAATGCCGGGCATTTAAGCCCGCTTGATGTGAGCTGCTGTAAGATTTTTGAAAAAACTTCAAGTGAAAGTTGATGTGCAAAAAAAGTCAGCTTATGTCAGTTTCTTGAAAGTGGGAGAAGCGATATAAATTATTAAAACTGTCGCATCGTTATTACCACAAAATTGGGAGGTGCAAGGAAAATGGCTCGTAAAGTTGCCGGATTGATTAAACTTCAAATACCTGCCGGTAAAGCAACACCGGCTCCGCCAGTAGGTCCTGCATTAGGACAACACGGCGTTAATATTATGGCTTTTACAAAGGAATTTAACGACAGAACAAAAAATGATATGGGTCTTACCATTCCTGTTGTTATTACCGTTTATGATGACCGTTCTTTTACATTTATAACAAAAACTCCGCCAGCAGCAGTTTTAATAAAAAAAGCTTGCGGTATTGAGCGTGCATCAGGAGTTCCTAATAAAGATAAAGTAGCTAAAATTAAGAAAGAACAAGTTAAAGCTATTGCAGAACAAAAAATGCCCGACCTCAATGCAGCTGATGTAGAAGGCGCAATGAGCATGATTATGGGTACTGCAAGATCAATGGGTGTTGAAGTCGTTGATTAATTTCTAACATTTCAATAGCCTATGTGGGAGGATAAATCCGTTTACCACTTTATAGGGAGGATATTTAATGAAACACGGAAAGAAATATGTAGAAAGTGCAAAGTTAGTAGATAGAACAAAATTTTATGAAACCCAAGAAGCATTTGATTTATGTATAAAAACTTCTAAGGCAAAGTTCGATGAGACTGTAGAAGTTAATGTAAAACTTGGCGTAGATGGACGTCATGCTGACCAACAAGTAAGAGGTGCAATCGTACTTCCAAACGGTACAGGTAAAGACGTTAAAGTTTTGGTAATCTGTAAAAGCGAAAAAGAGGAAATTGCTAAAAATGCAGGTGCAGATTTCGTTGGCGCAGATGATATGATAGCAAAAATTCAACAGGAAAACTGGATGGATTTTGATGTGCTTATCACTACACCTGATATGATGGGTATGGTAGGTCGCTTAGGTAGAATCTTAGGACCTCGCGGTCTTATGCCAAACCCAAAAGCAGGTACTGTAACACCGGATATCGAAAAAGCTGTAAAAGAGGCTAAAGCAGGTAAAATCGAGTATAGACTTGATAAAACAAATATCATCCACTGCCCAATCGGTAAGGCTTCATTCGGAGTAGAAAAATTAAGCGAAAACTTCGATACCTTGATTGGTGCCATCATTAAGGCTAAACCTGCAGCCGCAAAAGGTCAGTATATCAGATCTTGTGTTATCTCTTCAACAATGGGACCGGGAATAAAACTTAACCCGCTAAAAGTTGGAGCAACTGAACAACAATAAAAATTGTAAATATATCATTGACAAATGACTTGTTATGTGTTAACATAGCATTTGTGATGTTTTTCCGAAGACAGTGGGTGCATTAGCGTAAAGAATTTTTCTGCCTGCCGAGGATCGATTTATTGAATAATATTTTGGTTTATATATTATCAAGAGTCTTTCTGTATGGCTTGGCTTGTGCCTGTCTTTGTGTTTCGGAAGGATTCTTGATTTTTTGTTATTTCAGCGTATGGAGGTGAAATAATATGCCAAGTAAAAAGGTTCTTGATCAAAAAATTAAGCTCGTTGCTGATCTTAAAGAAAAAATCAGTAATGCGTGTGCAGCAGTTATTGTTCAGTATGAGGGAATTAACGTCGAAGATGATACAAAATTAAGACGCGAACTCAGAGAAAACAATGTTGCTTACACCGTTGTGAAAAATACTATGCTTTCCCGTGCCGCTAAAGATGCCGGTATCGAAGGCGTTGACGGAGTTTTACACGGAACAACCGCTATTGCTTTAAGTAATGACGACTATGTTGCCGCAGCTAAAATACTCTGTAATTTTGCAAAAGATCACGACTTCTTTAAAGTAAAGTTGGGTATAATCGACAACGAAGTTGTAGATGCAAGTAAGGTTATTGAGCTTTCAAAGCTTCCTCCAAAGGAGGTTCTTATCGCTCAGGTATTGGGTGGCTTGAATGCACCTATTTCCGGCTTTGCTACTGTACTTAACGGTACACTCAAAGGTTTGGTTGTTGCACTTAATGCAATTGCCGAGAAACAATCAGCATAAGTTTATCTGTGTTGATCTATTCTGTTTAAAAAATATTTTTAACTTTTTATTTATATGGAGGTAATTTATAATGTCAGAGAAAATTCAAAATTTAATCGAGGAAGTAAAAAATCTAACAGTTTTAGAGTTAAGCGAATTAGTTAAGGCTCTTGAAGAAGAATTCGGCGTATCAGCAGCAGCTCCTGTAGCAGTTGCAGCAGCACCTGCAGCAGAAGCAGCAGTAGCAGAGCAAACAGAGTTTGATGTAGTTCTTAAAGCACCTGGTGCAAATAAAATCCAAGTTATCAAGGCTGTAAGAGAAATCACAGGATTAGGTCTTAAAGAGGCTAAAGCTCTCGTAGACGGCGCTCCAAAGAACGTAAAAGAAGGCGTTTCTAAAGAAGATGCTGAAGCAGTTAAAGCAAAATTAGCAGAAGTAGGCGCAGACGTCGAAGTAAAATAATTAAGTATATAATCTTAAGTTTTTTTATAGTCAAGCATCAACAAAATATTGGTGCTTGACTCTTTTTTATATTATTCTGTAAAGGTGATCTTATGGCAAAATTATGTCCGCTTTTCAGCGGAAGCAAAGGTAACAGCTATTATATAAGCAGCGGTTCTACCGCAATTTTAATAGATGCAGGGAAAAACGCTAAGCAAATAGAAAATGCCCTGAAAGATAATAACCTTGATTTAAGCCTTATAAAGGCTATTTTTGTAACCCACGAGCATACAGATCATATAAGCGCAATAAAAGTTTTTGCATCAAGACATAATATAAAGGTGTATTCATCGGAAAAAACAGCAAAAGCTCTGGAAAAGAAGGGGATATTGACTGAAAAAATAAGCTATGAAATCATTAAACCGGGTAACTCAGTAGATATTTGTGACCTGAGCATAAAACCGTTTTCAACAGATCACGATTGCCTTGAAAGCTTAGGGTTTGTCATACATACCGCTGATGATAAGAAAATCGGGTTTGCCACCGATTTAGGCTATGTTTCTGATGAGGTTTTTAATTCTCTTAATGGCTGCAATACGGTAGTTCTTGAATCAAATCACGATATCGCTATGCTTGAGTGCGGACCATACCCCTATGAGCTTAAACGGAGAATACTTTCAGATACAGGGCATCTTTCAAATATAGCCTGTGCAAAAACTCTGTCAAAGTTAGTCAAAAATAATACTACCCGTATTATGCTTGCACATCTGAGCAAAGAAAACAATATGGAACAAATAGCATATCAGACAACTCTTTGTGAGCTTTTGGAAAATGGCCTGAAAGAGGGCAGTGATTTCTTATTAGATGTTGCCCCTGAATATAACAGCGGAGGACATACTTTTATTTTTTAAGGAGAACTATATGCTTAAAATCAACATCGTGTGCGTTGGAAAGTTAAAAGAAAAATATCTTAAAGATGGGATAAATGAATACCTTAAAAGAATAAGTGCTTATGCAAAAGTGGCGATAACAGAGATAAATGAAGATAAAATTCCTGCTAACCCGTCTAAAGCGCAAATAGAAAAGAGTCTTCAAAGAGAGGGTAAAGAAATAATAAAAGTATTAGCAAACTCATATCCGATAGCTCTTTGCATAGAGGGCGAGAGTTTATCTTCAGAACAGTTTGCAAAGAAGCTTGAAAATATACAGCTAAGCCAAAACAGTGAGATATCTTTTGTGATAGGAAGCTCGTTTGGCCTATCAGAAGAAGTAAAGAGAAAATGCTTATTCAAGTTGTCATTTTCTAAAATGACTTTTCCTCATCAGTTAATGCGGCTTGTTTTATGCGAGCAGCTTTATAGAGTATTTCAAATAATAAATAACGGTAAATACCATAAGTAATTACCGTTATTGAAAATATGTATTTTATTGTCCCCAATATTTTCTGTCAAGAGAACGATATTGTATTGCTTCGCTTATATGAGCAGAGTTTATGTTATGGCTGTTATCAAGGTCTGCAATAGTTCTTGCGACTTTTAAAATTCTGTCATAAGCTCTTGCTGAAAGACCCATTTTATCAAAGGCTATTTTAAGAAGTCGCTGGGCTTCCGGGCTCATTGTGCAGACTTTCTGAAGCAGTGCTGAAGATATGCGGGAATTTGAAATGATGGCAGTGTTTTTAAATCTGTTGTTCTGAATCTCTCTTGCAGCGTTTACGCGTTTTTTTATGGTTTCTGAGCTTTCGCCCTGAGCGCTTGAGCTAAGCTCATCGAAATTCACAGGAGGCACTTCTATATGAAGATCCAGTCTGTCAAGCAGCGGTCCTGAAATTTTTGAGATATATTTTTTAACCGCATTTTTAGAACAGGTACAGTCTTTTGTCGGGTGCCCGTAATATCCGCAAGGGCAGGGATTCATAGCAACGACAAGCATCACATTACAAGGGTATGTTAATGTACCGCTGACTCTTGCTATTGTAACGGTACCGTCTTCAAGAGGCTGTCTTAAAATTTCAAGCGCAGATCGACTAAATTCGGGGAGTTCGTCTAAAAATAAAACTCCGTTGTGAGCAAGCGAGAGTTCTCCGGGCTTTGGTATGCTGCCGCCGCCGGATAGGCCTGCTGTAGAAACCGTGTGGTGCGGAGCACGAAACGGACGCTTTCTTATAAGAGGGATATCTTTTGGAAGTTCGCCGGCAATAGAATGTATCTTAGTGCTTTGAATCATCTCATCAAATGTCATATCAGGTAATATCGACGGAAGTCTTTTTGCAAGCATACTTTTCCCGGTACCGGGTGATCCGATTAGCAAAATGTTGTGAGCGCCTGCAGCAGCTATCTCCAAAGCGCGTTTGGCCTCGCTCTGGCCCTTAACCTGAGAAAAATCAAGTTCAGGCTCAGCAATTTTTGCAGAGGTGAAATCTGGCTTAGAGGGAGTAATTTGAGAGCTTTTATCAAGATGAGAAATAAGCGACTTTACATCTTTTACACCATAAACATTTATACCCTCAACCACAGAACATTCTTTAGCGTTATCAACAGGCACAAATATATTTTTAAAGCCCGACTGCTGAGCTTTGATACACATACATAAAGCTCCCTTTATAGGGCGCAATTCACCGGAAAGAGAAAGTTCGCCGACGAAAACAGAATCATCAAAGTTGTAATCTATTTGTCCGGAAGCATAAAGTATTGAGAGAAAAAGAGGCAGGTCATAAACAGGTCCCTCCTTTCTTACGTCTGCCGGAGCTAAATTAACAGTAATTCTTTTATCTGAAGGGAAAATAAATTCACAGTTCTTGACAGCGCATCTAACTCTATCTCTTGACTCCTTTACCGCAGCATCAGGAAGTCCGACAATATCAAAACCCGGCAATCCTCTTGAGATAAAAGCTTCTATTTCCACAATGAAGCTGTTAAGCCCGAAAATACCAAGACTGTTTATTTTTGAGATCATATAAAAACCCCCAAATGTTAAAGTTATAAAAAACTTTAATGCGAAATTTAATACTACTCCAAGGAGAAAGTCTATGTCATTTTTAGCTGATGTAAAACAAGAATTATACAAAATAAAAGAAGAAAATATTTGCTGCAGGAAGTCTGAGCTATATGCAATACTGCTGTTTAGTAAATTTTTTTACAAGACAACGCCATCATTTAAGGCAAAAGATTCTGATATGGCCGATTTATTTTCCTTTCTTACAAGTGACAGCTTTTATGAGTATTTAAAAAAAGAGAAGGAAGAGAATAAAGAAGTATTTACAATAAAAGGTCAATTTGAGAAAAGAAAGCTTTTTGCAGAATTTGGATACAACGAAAACTTCATAAACTTAGGAATAAATGAATATATATTTGAACAGCCGTGTTGTATTTCAGCCTTTTTAAGAGGAGTTTTCTTAGTATGCGCAAACATATCAGACCCGTCAAAAGAATACAATATAGTAATGAAGGTCTATCATAAGAGATTAGCATCTGATTTATTTTCTGTGATATCTAAAATAGGCCCTTATAAGATTAAACCCAAAATGATCGAAAAGCGAGGATATTATATAATATCAATAACGGAATCATCCTCAGTAGAAGATTTTTTGATAAAAATAGGCGCAACTAATTCATCTATGGAAGTAATGCAGCAGCAAATGATAAAGTGTGAGAGAAATCACATCAATCGTATGAATAATTTTGATACGGCAAACATAAAAAAGAGTGCAAAGGCAAGTGCAGATCAGTTAAATGCGATAAAGAAAATAAAAGAGAAAAATGCCTTTGACAATTTGAAAGATAACCTGAAATTTGTTGCAGAGCTCAGAACAGAGAACCCGGATTTAAGTCTGGAAGCGCTTAGTAATTTATCCGGAATAAAAAAGGCTAATCTTCACTACAGGTTGAGTCGCTTAATAGAAATATCAAAAAAATTGTAATGAACAGGCGAAGAATTAAAGTATTATCCTCTGAACGATCGGCTTGTGCTTATCATATACCGTTATAGTTTCAAAACCTGCATTTAATGCTAAAATAACAGCAGATTTAAGATGTGAGCCTATGTTGTTATGAGTATGAGCATCAGAGCCGATAGTTATATATTTTCCTCCGAATCTTTTAAATCGTCTTACTATATCAATAGAGGGCAGTGTTTGAGAAATTGTCTGTGAAAGTCCTGAAGTGTTTATTTCAAGGGCTTTATTTTTTTTGATAAGCTTTTTTAATATCTCGTCTATTTTGTGGTTAAAACGAAGGATATCAAAATCAAACTTAACATTTGGGATAATATATCTGAGAGGATAGGTTAAATGTGCTAAGGAATCAAATCGGTCAAAATCTAAAAGTTCAATCAGCTCATCAAAATATCGGTCAAGCATTTTATAGACATAGCGTTTTTCAAAGTTGTCCATATAGTAAAAATCAGGCTCACCGGTAAGATTATGAAGCGAAAGGAGAGTAAAGTCAAAGTCAACCTCGTCTAACATCTTATTAGCAGCAGTATAGTTATCTATGGGCTGACCAAGTTCAATTCCCTTGAAAATTTTTATTCGGTTTTTAAAAAGTCCTAATATATTGTTGATATCTTTATTTCGTTGTTTGAAGTCGTTTATCTGTTTTTGGTAGTCCATATTTTCACAGCAGTCATAATGATCGGTAATAGCTATGGCGCCAAGACCTTTTTGTTTAGCACTCAGATATAAATTATAAATTTCTTCAGAACCATCAAAAGAATATTTACTATGGATATGACTATCGCATAAAAACATATTGTTCATACTCTCACCTCTTTTATTATCTGGTTTCTTCGTGGTCTTTTATCAGTTTGTATTGTATAGAGTCTACCAATGCGATTAGACTTGCTTCTATGACATTACTTGAAACACCGATAGTGTTCCAGGTAGATTTTTGATCTTTAAATGTTGTTATTACCCTGACTCTTGAAGCGGTACCTAAAACAGAATCGATTACTCTGACTTTATAGTCAACAAGGTGCATCTTGATAAGATCAGGATAGAAGTCTGCAAGAGATTTTTTCAGTGCCAAATCAAGTGCATTCAAAGGTCCGTTGCCTTCGGCTGCTGTCATACGCTCTTTGCTGCCGACTCTGACTTTTACAACTGCGGACATTATCATTGGCTGTTTATATGCGTTATCTACGATGATCTTATAGTTTATCAGCTCAAAAAAAGAGCGATATTCACCTAAATGTTTTCGTATTAAGAGCTGAAAACTGGCGTCAGCACCCTCGAAGTGGTAGCCGTCTTTTTCTTGTTCTTTTATATCCTGCAGGATATGTTCAAGTTTATTTTTATTGTCACCGATGGTTAAATTGATTTTTTTAATTTTATCTATAAGAGCTGTTTTTCCAGAAAATTCAGATAATAGAAAATGCCGCGTGTTGCCTACTACAGAAGGCTTTATATGCTCAAAAGAAGAAGAAACCTTTGATACC
This sequence comes from Clostridia bacterium, assembly GCA_030528905.1. Lineage (GTDB taxonomy): Bacteria > Bacillota > Clostridia > Oscillospirales > Acutalibacteraceae > JAUMXZ01. The sequence continues at coordinate 17,974 of JAUMXZ010000008.1, forward strand.
GCATCAATATGCATACCGGCTTTATGAGAAAAAGCACTTATACCGATGTAAGGGGTGGATTTTGGGATTGACATATTGGAGATTTCGGCAATTTGTCGGCAGGAGCGAGTTAGGAAGCGCAGTTTATCCTCAGGGATGCACAAATAGCCCAACTTCAGCTGGAGATTAGGAATTATAGCCGAGAGATTAGCATTTCCGCAGCGCTCACCAAAGCCGATAAGGGTTCCTTGAATATGATCTATACCCATTTGAGCAGCCATAACAGATACAGCGCAGGCAACAGCTGAATCGTTATGGGCGTGGATACCTATTTTTATATCGGGGAAAATGTCTTGAATATCACGGATTATATCTGTCATTTCAAAAGGAAGTGTGCCGCCATTTGTATCGCATAAAACCAAGAGCTTTGCACCGCCTCTGACTGCGGCTTTAAGACAGTCAATGGAAAAGGCTTTGTTTGATTTATAGCCGTCAAAAAAATGTTCGGCATCAAAAAAGACAGTCACGCCGTTATCAGTAAGGAAACGACAGCTTTCTTCGATCATTAAAAGATTCTCTTCAAAAGAAGTATTTAATATTTTTTCAACGTGTAAGTCCCAGGTTTTACCGAAAAGAGAAACATATTCTACAGATGTTTTCAAAAGTGCTTTTAAGTTGTTATCGTCTTCGGGCCGAGTGTTTTTGCGTCTTGTGCTGCCAAAAGCAACAATTTTAGAATTTTTTAGTTTTATATCTTTTAATACTTCAAAAAACACTTCGTCCTTCGGGTTAGAAAAAGGATTTCCGGCCTCTATATAGGATATTGCAAGGTCGTCTAAAATTTTAACGATCCTTATTTTATCTTCAACGGAAAATGTTATATCCTGAGCTTGAGAACCATCACGCAAAGTTGAATCTAAAATTTCTATATTTCTACACATTTTTATGTTTTCACCTTATATAATAATTTTTGTAATTATAGCATAAAGCGGGATTAAATAAAAGTGGTATAACATTTTTATTTAAAATGAAGACAGACAAGAGCTAAAAGAGGAAGATTTTGCATATTGGATCTGATATATAAAATTAAAAAAATATAAAATTATTGTAAAAAAAGAAGCTAAAGTTATGAGCATAACTTGAAATAGAGAAAAAAATATTGTAAAATGTTAAAAGACCTTATTATCGCTCGGATTAGATTTTGCGGTAATTTTGTTTTAATGTCAAATTTTAGGAGGATTTTTATGGTATCTGCAGGAGATTTTAGAAATGGTGTAACTTTCGAGATGGACGGAGATGTCTATTCTATTATAGAATTCCAACACGTAAAACCCGGAAAAGGTGCAGCCTTTGTAAGAACAAAGATAAGAAATGTCATTTCAGGAAGTGTTGTTGAGAAAACTTTTAACCCGAATGATAAATATCCAACCGCTTTTATTGAGCGCAGAACAATGCAATATTTATATCAGGATGGAAGTCTTTATTATTTTATGGATATGGAAACATTTGAGCAAATCCCCATAAATGAAGATGTTCTTTCAGATAACTTTAAATTCGTAAAAGAAAATATGGAATGTAAAATCTTATCATATAAAGGTAGTGTTTTTGGCGTTGAACCACCGTTGTTTGTTGAATTGCAAATAACAAAAACCGACCCCGGCTTTAAGGGCGATACTGCAACAAATGCAACAAAACCTGCTGTTTTGGAAACAGGCGCAGAGATAAAAGTACCTTTGTTTGTCGATGAGGGCGAAATGGTAAGAATAGATACAAGAACCGGAGAATATATGGAAAGAGCTTAATGCAAGGAGGAGTTTTCTTATGTCATTACTTTCAAAAGCAGCCTACCTCAAAGGCCTGGCTGACGGACTTAAATTAGATGAAGATAAAAAAGAGCAAAAAGTGCTTTTAGCTGTTATAGACCTGTTTCAGGAAATAGCTGAAAAGGTAGACAGCTTGGATGAAAAAGCTGTGGCAGTAGAGAAAGAACTCGATATGCTCGATGAAGCTATAAACGATATGGGCGAGTTTATATATGAGCAAAGTGAAGATATGGACTTTTGCTCAGACGATTGCGACTGCGACTGCGATTGCTGTGGAGATGAGGCCTGTGTTATCTGCCCAACCTGCGGCAAATGTGTAGAGCTTTCAGAGGAGCAGTTAAAAGACGGTTCTTTAGCCTGCCCGGAATGTGGCGAGGAACTTGAACTGGAGTTTGACTAAACCCTCTTACGATGCACTGAAAAGGAATGATATTGCGTGTTCGGATATGTAAAAGTATGCAAGCCGGAGCTGTTAATCAAAGAATATGAACAGTATAAAAGTATTTACTGCGGTCTGTGCAGAAACTTAGGCAGAGAATATGGACTTACAGCAAGAATGTTTCTGAATTATGATGTTACTTTCTTAACACTGCTTTGTATAGCACTTGAAGATAAAGAACAAAAATATGAAAATAAACGCTGTGTAGTTAATCCGTTTAAAAAATGTAATTATTGCCTTGATAATCAAAAGTCATATTCATTCACAGCTGCTGTGTCTGTTTTTCTTGTGTACTATAAGCTTAAAGATAATATGCTTGATCATAAAGGTGTTAAAAAATTCATCTATAAGATCGCATTGAAATTCTTTAGCGGCAACTTCAAAAAAGCTTGCAGAAATTTTCCGGATTTAGCAAAAATATTTAATCAGTATTTTGAAAATCAAAATAAAATGGAGCTCAATAATAAAGTTGACATAGATATGTCATCTAAGCCTACAGC
>JAUMXZ010000008.1:20724-31955 GCA_030528905.1 Clostridia bacterium
TTATTCCGGGAAATACCCCTCATAATAAAATTATTCTTGAACAAATGGGCTTTTATATCGGTCGCTGGATATATTTAATAGATGCAGCTGATGATTATGAGGAGGATTTAAAACAGGGGAATTTTAATCCGTTTACCTTAGTAAAAGAAAATGATAGTAGTATAGATATAAAAGAATATGCAAATTTGACGCTGAACTTTTCACTGTCAAGGGCAGTAGCATCATATAATCTTCTCAGTTTGCATAACTTTTCAGGAATTATGGATAATATTTTAAATTTAGGTATGCCCATATGCCAAAAACATACGCTTTTTAACGATAATTAAAAATTTATTTTAGGTTGTGATTTTTTATGTCAGATCCTTATGAGATCCTTGGTGTTAGTCCTAATGCAACAGAAGAACAGATAAAAGCTGCTTACAGAAGTTTAGCAAAAAAATATCATCCTGATCATTATCAGGATACACCACTTGCAGACTTAGCTTCTGAGAAAATGAAAGAAGTTAATGAAGCCTACGATGTGGTTATGAAACAAAGGAAAAGCGGCACTCAGTCTACAGGTTATAATTCATATCAGACAAATAACAGTAATCCCTATCAGGATGGATACTATTCAGGTGGTAATGCATCTTATGATGATGTTCGCAGACTTATTATGCAGGGAAGATTAGATGAAGCAGAGCGTTTGCTTGACAAGGTATCAAATGGTGTGAATACAGCCGAAGGATATTTTCTTAGAGGAAGTATACAGTACAGAAGGGGAATGTTAGAACAGGCAATGTATAACATACAAAGAGCCTGCAGATTAGACCCTGATAACTTGGAATACCTTAGTATGTATGACAGAATGAGTGCTGAAAGAAATGGTCAATATGCCGGATATAACAGAAGCACTAATACTTACGGCGGGAATCATTCATCTTGTAATGCCTGCGACGTATGTTCCTGCTTAATCTGCAGCGATTGCTGTTGTGAGTGTATGGGAGGAGATTTAATATCTTGCTGCTAATAACAGGGGGAATCATAATATGAAAAATAATACAGTGAAAACAGCTTTTTGTTCTGTGATTATTGCCCTTGGTGTCTGTGTTATGCTCCTTGCAAGCTTTTTAACTACCATCAGCTACTCTTGTGCGGCTATTGCCGGATTATTATTACTTGTAATAAAGCTTGAATTCGGAACACCACACAGTCTTATATCGTTTTTTATAATGTCAGTTTTAGCTTTTCTGTTTGTACCGGCAAAAGAAGTAGTGGTTGCGTTTATAGCTTTGTTTGGTTACTATCCGATATTAAAATTTTATATAGATAAAATAAAATCAAAAATCTTTAATATAACAGTAAAGCTTGTACTTGTAAATATCGTTGCAATACTTGGTTATTTAGCGATGAAGTACCTGTTTTTTGTGCCTGATGTGGAATTTACTGTTTTTGGTGTGTATCTGCCGGGCTTAGTGCTTCTATTTTTAAATGTGGTTTTCCTGGTGTATGACTATGCTATTAACGGCTTGATAGTTGCTTATAATTACAGGATCCGCAAACTAATCAGCAAGTATTTGAAATTTTAGAGGGGTTTGTTAATATGACTTTAAATAATAACTCCGGTCTAAGATATGATGTTATAGTTGTCGGCGGCGGAGCTGCAGGTATGATGGCAGCCGCAATAGCATCTGACACAGGTCAAAAAGTAATTCTTATTGAGAAAAATGACAGACTTGGAAAGAAACTTATGATAACCGGTAAGGGCAGATGTAATCTTACTAATAATTGTTCTGTTGATGAGTTTATGGATAATGTCGTTGTTAATAAAAAATTTCTCTACGGAGCTGTAAACAGGTTTTCACCGACTGATACAATGGAATTTTTTGAAAAATTAGGAGTAAGGCTCAAAACCGAAAGGGGAAGAAGAGTTTTTCCGTGTTCTGACAGATCTTTGGATATTGTCAATGCACTTAGTGACTTTGTAAAAAAATCAGGTTGTAAAACAATTAAGGCAAAGGCTAAAAAAATTTTGGTCGATGAAAAAAAAGTCATAGGTGTAATGCTGTCAAATCAAGAAACGATATTTGGAAAAAAAGTGATACTTGCCTGCGGAGGTGTATCATATCCGCAAACAGGATCTGATGGCGATGGCCTTAAAATGGCTAAGATGCTGGGGCATAAAATAACAAAGCTAAAACCGTCATTAGTTCCGCTTGTTTCAGAAAACAGCGACTGCAAATCTTTACAGGGACTGTCACTTAAAAATATAAGAATAGATGTTATTGATAAAAGTAAAAACAAAGTCATCTACACTGATTTTGGGGAAATGCTATTTACTCATTTTGGCCTCTCAGGACCTGTTATACTAAGCGCAAGTACCCATATAGATAACATAGAAAAAGGCTATAAAGTAAATATAGATATAAAACCCGCACTTACACACGAAAAACTTGATAAACGACTGCAAAGAGAATTTTTACAAAACATAAATAAAAGCTTTTCAAATTCACTAAGCAGTCTTCTTCCTAAAAAACTTATTCCGGTTGTAATTAAAAGAAGCAAAATAGATGCCCATTGCAAATGTAACAGCATAACGAAAGAACAAAGGCATAATCTTTGCGAGATTTTGAAAAACTTTTCGTTTGATGTCTCCGGCTTCCGACCAATAGAGGAAGCAATTATTACATCCGGTGGAGTAAGTGTAAAAGAGATAAATCCGAAAACTATGCAGTCTAAGCTCATAGACGGGCTGTATTTTGCAGGCGAAATGATAGATGTGGATGCATATACCGGAGGATATAATCTGCAAATAGCGTTCTCAACAGGCTATTTAGCTGCAATTTCTTAGATTGATTATGTAAGAGAGGAATTTAAAATTTATGATTTCAGTCGCAATAGATGGACCATCAGGTGCAGGTAAAAGTACAGTGGCAAAACTTATCGCCAGGGAATTTGGCTATATTTATGTCGATACCGGCGCAATGTACAGAGCAGTAGCAGTTTATTTTTTGGAAAATAAAAAGAATATAGCCGATATCGAGCAAGTAGTAAAAGCTCTTGATGATATAAAAATTAAAATCGAATATATCAATAAAGAACAACATATGTTTCTTAACGGTGTAGATGTAACAGGTAAATTAAGAACTCCGAGTGTCTCTATGGCTGCATCAGATATTTCAGCAATAAAAGAAGTAAGAGAGTTTCTGCTCCTGGCCCAAAAGGATATGGCTAAGAAATTTAATGTTATAATGGACGGACGAGATATAGCAACTGTTGTGCTGCCAGACGCAGATGTAAAAATATTCTTAACAGCATCGCCTGAGCAGAGGGCTAAAAGAAGATATGATGAACTCAAAGCAACACAACAAAATATAAGCTATGAGGAAGTTATGAGCGATATGAAGTTGAGAGATTATAATGACTCAAACAGAAAAACTGCACCACTTAAACCTTCTGAAGAGTCTGTTATAGTTGACTCAACCAATTTATCACTGGATGAAACTGTGAAGTTTATAAAAGATTTAATAGAGGAGAGAACAAGTGGAAAATAGTGAAGTGTTTAAAGTTCCAAAAAAAGATTCCCGTATTTATAAATGCGCAAGAATGATTATTTTACCGTTTTTTAAATTATTCTATTTTTTGAAAATAAAAAAATATCCGGAATTTCCGACAGGAAGATGTATAATTTGCGCTAACCACAGTGCTCTTAAAGACCCTTTGTTGTTAGCGTTTATACAGAAAAGACAAGTGTATTTTATGGCTAAAAGCGAATTGTTTGAAAATAAATTCCTTGCGTGGCTTATTAAACTTGTTGGGGCATTTCCGGTGAAAAGAAATAAAAGTGATGTCAAATCTGTATCGTATGCGGAAGAATTGCTTGAGAATGAGAAAATAGTGGGAATTTTTATAGAGGGAACTCGCTCAAAAGATGGAAATTTGTTGCCTCCCAAAAGCGGCGCGGTTATGATAGCATATAAAACCAATACTCCGATAGTACCGGTTAGTATATCACAAAAAAGTGGAAAAATTATGAGGCTGTTTCGCAAAACAACTGTGAATGTAGGCAAACCTCTTTACCCCAAAGATCTTATGATAAACGAAGGCAGACCAAGTGAATACAGAATTGCAAGCAGATTGGTTATGCAGAAGATCAAAGAGTTAAGACAAGAGGATGTCAAAATACCACAATGTCTGGAGGCAGAGAACAGTTGAATATAAAAGTTGCCCAAAGCGCCGGGTTTTGTTTTGGTGTTAATCGTGCAGTCGATAAAGTAAACGACCTTGTCAGACTCGGCAATAAAGTATGTACCTTGGGACCTATTATACATAACCCTCAGGTGATAAAAAAACTTGAAAATGATGGCGTGTTAATAGTAGATGACCCAAAAGATGTGAAAAAAGACTATTGCCTTGTAATTCGCTCACATGGTATATCACCGGATATACTCGAAGAAATTAAATCTCAAAATATAAATTATTACGATGCAACTTGTCCGTTTGTAAAAAAAATACATAAAATCGTAAAAGAATATTCACAAAATGGGTATAATATATTGATCGCGGGAGATGAAAATCACCCCGAAGTTATAGGAATAAAAGGCTATTCCTCAAGACAGACTCTTATTTTTAATTCTTATGAAATGTTAAACATTTTGCACTCTGAAAACCTGGAGTTTTTTGAAAATAATGTCTGTGTAGTCGCTCAAACTACTTTTAATACAGCTATTTGGGAAAAATCTTTAAAAAAAATAAAAAATCTATGTACAAATTTTAAGATATTTGATACAATATGTAGTGCTACGGTTGAAAGACAAAACGAAGCTATGGATTTATCCCGGAAATCTGACCTGATGATTGTAATAGGCGGGAAAAATAGCTCTAATACTAAAAAGCTTCGTGATGTCTGCAGCGCAAACTGCGATACCGTCTTAATTGAGGATGTAGATGAGATGCCGACTCAAAAAATTAAAAGAGCAAATCTTATAGGCATCACAGCAGGGGCGTCAACCCCACCATATATTATAAAGGAGGCTATAAACCATATGGCAGAGATTTTGAACAGTTCTGCAGAAGAACAAAATTTTGAGCAAATGCTCGAGGAATCTTTGAGAGATTTTAATTTTGATGAAAAGGTGCACGGTGTAGTTGTAGGTATCACACCAACAGAGGTTTTTGTGGATGTAGGAAGAAAACAAGCAGGATTTATTCCGGCTTCAGAAATTTCTTATGACCCTGTAAACCCGGCAGATGCATTTAAAATAGGAGATGAGCTTGATCTTTTGATTATGAAAACTAATGATCAAGAGGGTACTATTATGCTTTCTAAAAAGCGTCTTGATGCTATGAAAGCTTGGGATAAGTTCATCGAGGCAAATAAAGAGGAAACAATCTTATCAGGTAAAGTTAAGAATGTTATAAAAGGCGGAGTTGTAGTCGAATCAGACGGAGTAAGAGTTTTTGTACCGGCTTCTTTGGCAACTCTTTCAAGAAACAGCTCTTTAGATGCTTTAGTAGGACAAACTGTTGATTTCAGAGTTATCGAAGTTAACAGACGCCGCAGACGTTGCGTAGGCTCAATTAAGTCTGTTTTAGAAGAGCAAAGAGCTCAACTTGCAAATGCATTCTGGGAGTCTGTCGAAGTAGGTAAGGTTTATCACGGACAGGTTAAGTCTTTAACAAGCTACGGCGCTTTTGTTGACCTCGGCGGAGTAGATGGAATGATTCATATCTCTGAGCTGTCTTGGGTAAGAATTAAACATCCATCAGAGGTTGTAAAAGTAGACGATAGCGTTGAAGTATATATAAAAGATGTAGATAAAGAAAAAGGAAAGATCTCATTAGGCTTCAAAAAATCAGAGGACAACCCTTGGGTTCAGCTTAAAAACCTTCACAAAGCAGGCGATGTTGTCGATGTTGAAATCGTAAGTATGACAACTTTCGGCGCTTTTGCAAGAATTATTCCGGGCGTTGATGGACTTATACATATCTCACAAATCTCAGACAGAAGAATTGAAAAACCACAGGATGAGCTTAAAATCGGACAAGTTGTCAGTGCTAAAATTACCGATATAGATTTTGAAAATAAAAGAGTAAGCTTATCTATCAGAGCATTGTTAGATAAAGAGCCACAAGAGTCAGTCGAGGAAATCGCTGAATAATTAAGGCTTGAGTGTGCATATAACTAATCTGTAGCTTTACTCAATTTTGAAAGGAGTAAATATTATGTGGATTGCAGTTATAGCAGCGGTAGTTTGTTTTTCTGTTTCAGTAATATTGTTTACACCACCGCTTCGACCATTTCCCTTTTACAGATCAATATCATTGTTCTTTTTGTTCGAGGGACTATGGGCTTTAGCAAATGCTTTTCTTGTTGAATATTTCGGCAAGTATGAGGCGATGATGTGGGTACAGTATTTAGGCCTTATAGTTATTGCCTGCTTTATCTTCTATTCAATGCTTTTATATTACAATAAATATAAAAAAGAAAATAAATCAGAGCAAGAATCGGAAAAATCTTCGTTAGAGGAAGAAAAAACCGCTAAAACCGAGAAAGCGGAGTCTGAAAAAACAGATCCTGCTGTCGAAACAGAAAATAATCAAAAAGCTAATTAAAGACAATATAAAAATCGTGGTTTTGTGAACCACGATTTTTATTGCAATATGATAAAAATAATGTAGTATCATAAAGGAGTGATTGCTATGAAGAAAAACGGACAAATTGAGGTTGATTCCCAAAATATTTTTCCTATAATAAAAAAATGGCTCTATTCCGATAAAGATATCTTCCTAAGAGAAATAGTATCAAACGCTTGTGATGCCATAAGTAAACTTGCACATCTTAATCTGATGGGAGAACTTGATAAAGAACCTGATAAGGCAAGAATAGATATAAGAGTAAACAAAGATGAAAAAACACTAATCGTTTCTGACAATGGTATAGGAATGACAGCTGCAGAAGTAGAAGATTATATAACTAAAATTGCCTTTTCCGGTGCTGCTGACTTCATAGAAAAATATAAAGATAAAACAGATGGCGACTGCGGAATTATAGGTCATTTTGGCTTAGGTTTTTATTCTGTATTTATGGTGTCTGACAAAGTTGAAATTGAAACCCTTTCCTATCAGAACAACGAAAAACCTGTACATTGGACCTCAGACGGAAGCTATACATACGAAATAGAAGACGGCCAAAGAACTCAGGCCGGTACAAGCATAATACTTCATATAAATGACGAGTCCGCAGAGTTTTTAGATGAGAATAAAATTCGTCAGATGCTAAATAAATATTGCCAGTTTATGCCTTATGAAATATACCTTAATTCAGAGGGCAAGGATGACGAAAAGCCTGTAAATAATACAAATCCGCTGTGGCTCAAAGCCCCTAAGGATTGCACAAAACAGGAATACGAAGATTTCTACAGGGAGATTTTTACCGATTTCAATGCTCCGCTTTTTTGGATCCATCTTAATGTGGACTTCCCATTCAGACTAAAAGGTATATTATATTTCCCAAAACAGTCAAACAGAGTAGAGGTTATGCCTGGTCAAGTAAAGCTATATAATAACCAGGTATATATTGCAGATAATATAAAGGAAGTTATACCGGAGTTTTTAATGCTTCTTAAAGGCGTCATAGATTGTCCTGATTTACCGCTTAATGTTTCAAGAAGCTTTTTGCAAAATGACAGAGATGTACAAAAAATATCAAAACATATAACTAAAAAAGTTTCTGATAAACTACATTCTATCTTTAAACAGAACAGAGAAGATTTTGAAAAATATTGGGAAGATATAGCTCCCTTTATAAAATTTGGCTGCATAAAAGAAGAGAATTTCTACGATAGAGTAAAAGATATAATTCTTCTTAAAACTATAAACGGTCAGTACGAAACTCTTCAGGAATTTAAAGATGAAAATAATGGTAAATTCTTCTATGTAACAGACGAAAATTTACAATCTCAATATATAGACATATTCAAAGATAATAATATGAATGCAGCGGTTTTATCTCACGCTATAGATGCCCATTTCATAAGTTTCTTAGAATACAAAGATAATGAGTTTAAATTTTCAAGAATAGACTCATCTGTTGATGAAGCCTTAAAAAGTACAGATTCAGAAGATGAAAGCAGCTATGAGAATTTAGTGCAGTCTTTTAAAACCGCTATAGATGACGATAAAACAACCATAGAGGCACAAAATTTAAAGTCTAAGAATACCCCTGCTATTATAATAATCCCTGAATTTGAGCGCAGAATGAAGGAAATGGGCAGTATGTATGGCGATATGTTTAAAAATCAGCCGGTTTCAGAAACTTTAGTAATCAATACTGCAAATGATATAGTTAAAAAAATAGATACACTTAATGAGGAAGATAAAAATATCGTCTGTAAATATATCTATAATTTAGCAAAGCTGAATAATAAGAAGCTTACAGCAGAAGAAATATCAGAGTTTACAAAAAGAAGCACAGATATTTTACAGCTTATATTCGATAAATAATAAACAGTGAATAAACAATAAAACCGGAGCGCTTTTTAAGCGATCCGGTTTTTCTATATAACAAATCCACCATTTGGACTGATTACCTGTCCTGTTATGAAAGAAGCTTTGTCTGAAGCTAAAAACAGAGCAAGATTAGCTATATCTCTTACAGTTCCGATTTTACCAAGCGGAGTATCATACTGTAAAGCTTTGATATCGTCATCGGTAAATTCACTGAGCATATCTGTTTTGATAACGCCAGGAGCAATACAGTTAACCCTTATACCGTTAGGGCCAAGCTCTTTTGCCAAAGCTTTTGTAAGACCTATGACAGCTGCCTTAGAAGCTGAATAATGCACTTCACAGGATGCTCCGACAAGACCCCAAACAGACGATATATTTATTATATTTCCGCTATGATTTCTAAGCATTACATCAACAACATTTCTGCACATATTAAAAACGCTGTTAAGATTAACATTTATCATACGCACCCATTGTTCTTCTGTCATATCATTAAAAAGCATCTGCTGGGATATGCCGGCATTATTGACTAAAAGGTCAACATTGCCATATTTAGCAAGGGTGGAATCAACAAGACTTTTAGCTTGATCAAAACAGGAGACATCAGCCTTTACAATATCGCAAGTTTTACCTAAAGCGGTTATCTCTTGTTTTAAAGCGATAGCTTCTTTTTTGGAAGTATGATAATTTATGACGACATTATAATTTTTCAGAGCTAAGCATTTTGAAATTTCAGCACCGATACCTTTGGCAGCACCGGTAACAATAGCAGTTTTAGTCATCTTTTTTTAAGACTTTTACAATTTCTCCGACATAAACTCTGTGGTAGTCCTTTTGCGGATAGACATCTTTTTCAATAGAAGCGTCTAAAAAGAGATCAGGTAAGATAAATTGATTATATAGTTTTCTGCATATAAAAACGGTTTTAGCCTGTTCAAAGTATGGAGCCTGTGCATCGAATTTAGGGATAAGCCCGGTAGCTTTAATCTTATCGACATCTTTACCTGAATTTGTTCCGCAGAAGCTAAGAGCAGGTTTCATATCAGGGTCAAAGAAAGACAGGGAATAGTAATCATTATTCTCCATAAATTCGAAAGTATATCTCTGAGGTCTGACAAAGCAGAAGGTGACAGGTTTTTTCCAGAGGACTCCGACACCACCCCAGCTTGCAGTCATAGTATTAAATTTACTTTCTTCTCCGGCGCTTATAAGCATCCATTCATCGCCTATCAAGGTAAAAGGATTAAATGATAATGATTTAATATCTATTTCTTTAAAGTTCATAAAAAACCTCCTAAAAAATAAAAAAAATCTCCCCCTAACCGTAAAGTACCGATTATAACTCCTGCCACAAAGACAGGTGGGTATCCTCCCTTCAGCTTCACGCTCCCTTCGTCCGGGGTTAGCGGGAGGTCTGCAATCCACTGAAGGAGTTAGATTCCCTATAAAAAGGTGTAGGGTTATAAAGGTACTATTGGCGAATTAGGGAGGGATGTTAAAAACAAGATTACAAAAAACGGAAAACAAAAATGATTTTAGTCATTAGACTCAGAATCATTTTCCTCGTTTTCATAGAAAGCTTCAAATCTATTCTCGAAAATTTCAGCTAAAGAATCCAAAAGATCCTCATCTTCAATTTCCACGAGTAAAAGATCTTTATTTTCGTCCTCAATTTGTTCAAAGATATAGTAGATGGAAGAATCTTCAACGAGTTCTTCAGGAGAATTATAAGAAGGGACTAATGCTAAAAACACACGGTCGTCCTGTTCAAGAACATCTAAAACTTCAAACTCATGTTCGTTACCTTCATCATCAAGCAAGGTTATGATATCAGATGTAAATTCGTTATCCATATTATATACTCCTAACAAAAAATAAATTATTATGTCAATATTTTATACTAACTGAGAAATTAAGTCAACTAAAAACAAAATAATTTTTTAAAATTTAGAATGTTTCTTTAATTTTCCTGTTAACTCCCAAAACACCACCGATAGAACCGGCTAAAGACATAGCAAAAAGTCGTATCAAAGATATATAGCTTATATCAGTAACAGACATAAGAACACCGGTTATGAATATTGGCATAAACAGTAAAGCGCCGGTACAAGCGCCTATCAGAAGGCCGTTTTTTTTTCTGATTTTAGCGGATATAAAGCCGGAGATGAAAGCAGAAAGGGAGCTTATGAATAAGTTTAGCGTTGACAAAAAATTTTGCGGAGTAGATTTTAGCAGTGAGAACAAGAAAGAGGAAAGGACAAGCAGAATACAACAAAAAACAGCCCCGATCAAAACGCAGGTCAAAACAGATAAAACGGTTTTGAGAGTATCGTTATCGGAGCTGAAATAAGCACGACTATTCATAAAGAACAACCTCCTTAAAAGGTATATTTAATTAAAGGTTATTCTGGAATAGTTTTAAATATGATAATTACTTATTATTTTTTTGTTCTTTAAGCTTTTGCTTTTCTTTTTTTTGTTGTTCTAAGAGCTGTTGTCTTTCAAGATTTTTTGTATCATTACTTGAGATAGCCCATTTTTTGATAAGGATTTTACTTCTATCCATACCTGTTTCCAACACAAAAGTTTCGCCGTCATCTTTGATGCTGATAATACGGCCGACTATTCCGCCGATAGTTGTAATATCATCGCCGAGATCGATATTTTTTCTCATTTCATCTTCTTGTTTTCTTCTCTTAGATTGAGGTCTGATAAGAAAGAACCACAAAGCAAAGAATATT
>JAUMXZ010000049.1 GCA_030528905.1 Clostridia bacterium
ATATATTGGATTCTGTCTCCGAAGCTAACATCATAAACCTTGACAATATTCGGGTGAGAAAGCACTGCAATCGCCTTTGATTCATTTTTAAATCTTCTTAAAAAGTCCTTATCACTTAAAAATTCATCTTTAAGTATCTTAATTGCAACCTCTCTGTCATCAATAGTATCATAAGCGCGATAAACCCACGCCATACCTCCGCTGCCTATCAGCTCGTTTATCATATACCTTGAATCAAGCTTTTTACCTGTGTATTTATCCATATTGTTTTACCTCCAATATGATTTTTATTTTTCCAGCACAACTACCGTTATATTATCTTCTCCACCGGCATTCTTTGCAAATGTTACACATTCTGTTGCTAAATTTTCAAATGAGATATTATTTACAAGCTCCAAAATTTTGTCATCATCAACATAATTAGAAAACCCATCTGTACATAAAAATATCTTTTCCCTACTGTTTATCGTTGTTTGAAAATAATCCACATCAACACTTGAGCTTATCCCTAAGGCTCTTGTTATTATGTTTTTATTCGGGTGGCGTCGTGCCTGAGATAAGGTAATTTCTCCGCTTTCCAAAAGCTGCTGCACTACAGAATGATCTTTTGTAATCTGGTTTATGCTATTGTTTATAATAAGATATGCTCTGCTGTCTCCCACATTAACTATATGCAAAAGATTTCCTTGAATTAAGACAATGATCAAAGTTGTTCCCATTCCGAAATACTTAGGATTTTTCAATGAATAATTAAAAATCTTTTCATTTGCTAATCCGGCTGCCTTGACGAGTAAATATTCTGTTTCTTTCAGGCTGTAGTTCTCTTTATAATTGGAAACTAACTCTTCAAAAATAGTTTTCACAGCAATATTACTGGCTATTTCTCCACCTTTATTTCCGCCCATTCCGTCGCAAATTACTGCTATAGCTGTATTATCAGATAAAATTTTAACATCAAAACAATCCTGATTATTCTCTCTTACTAATCCAAGATCTGTTAATGCAACTACTTTCAAACTATCTCACTTCTTTTCTTCGTAAAATTTTTGTCTTAATTGTCCACATGAAGCATCAATATCTGAGCCAAGAGTTCTTCTTTTTGTTGCCACTATATTATGTTTTGCCAACTCATCTATAAACTGCTGTATTTTCTTATTAGAGCTTCTTATATATTCTGTATCTTTAATTTGGTTTACAGGAATTAGATTAACATGGCAAATCATACCTGACAACAGCCTTGATAATTCTTTTGCACAAGAAACAGTATCATTAACACCTTCTATCATCGTATATTCAAAAGATATACGGCGATTGGTCTTTTTTATATAATATTTACACGCTTTTATAAGTGAGGACACATTATATTTCTTATTTATTGGCATAATCTCATTTCTTATCTTATCATTAGGTGCGTGCAAAGATACTGATAGCGTAAGCTGTAATTTTAAGTCTGCAAGAGAATATATTTTATCTGATAGTCCGCAAGTGGACAGAGAAATATGTCTCATTCCAATACCCAAAGCATATTCAGAGGAAGCTAACTTCAAAAACCTCACCACATTATCATAGTTATCAAGCGGCTCTCCCATACCCATTAGTACAACATTTGAGATTCTGATTTCTAAATCATTTTGTGCGACCTGAATTTGTGTCAGCATTTCTCCTGCGGTTAAATTTCTTCCAAAGCCCTGTTTTCCCGTTGCGCAGAAAGAACAATTCATTTTACAGCCTACCTGCGTTGATATGCACATAGAATACCCGTGTTTATATTTCATTACAACGGCCTCTACATACTTATCATCATAAAGTCTAAAAAGATATTTTACTGTATCATCATACTCCGATTTTAATTTTTTTTCAATATTTAATACAGATATGTAATAATTATTATCAAGATATGCACTAAGTTTTTTTGAAATATTGTGCATATAGCTAAAATTTTTCACACCTTTTTTCAGCCATTTATATATTTGTGCTGCTCTATACTTTTCATATCCATCCTCTGTCAATTTGCTTTCGAGTTCTTCAAGGTACATCGATTTAATATCCTGCTTTATACTGTCCATTATAGACCTCTCTTAATTTTATATTTTTCTAAACATAGCAACAAAAAATCCATCGTCCATACCGTTAAAAGGAAATATAGTCAGTTGATTTTCCGGCTCAAAACTATTTCTTTTGATAATTCTGCCAACATCTATTTTAACAGCTTCAAAGCCCTTATTTTCAGCTAAAAATTTATCGGCTATCTCATTATTTTCCTGAGGATTTAAGGTGCAGGTTGAGTATACAAGTATTCCTCCACTTTTAACAGCAGATGATGCATTACACAATATTTTATACTGAATGTCTGTGAGCTCTTTTAAATCCGACACATCTTTATATTTAATCTCCGGCTTTCGTTTTACTTCACCAAGTCCTGAACACGGTACATCACAAAGTACGACATCAGCTTTTTTACACTGTTCAAAATCAAAAACCATTGAATCTTTAACAGATGCTTTAATAATATTTATCCCTAATCTTTTGGCATCTTTATTTATCAGCTTTACTTTATGCTCATATTTATCAAATGAAAAAAGCTCACCTGTGTTTTTCATCATCTGTGCCATTGTAAATGATTTCCCTCCGGGAGCTACACAAACATCATATACAATATCTCCCGGCGATGGCTTTACTGCTTTACAACAAAGCTGAGATGACAGACTTTGTATATGAAAACAACCATTCTTAAATAACTTATTTTCTGCTATATTGCTTATATTTTCTATTATTAAAGCATCGGCTAAATCTGTTTTGGTAACTTTTATATTATCATTCTCCAGTTTAATTTTTAAATCTTCTGCATCATTTTTTAAAGTATTTACTCTTATATGTATTTTTGCCTTATTAAAAAGCGATTCTAATATCTTCAATAATACTGCTTGTCCATATGCTTTTTTCCAAAGCTTTATAATATCTTTATTTACTGAATACTTTAAAGACAGCATATCGACTGTTTCTTCATCTGTTATATATGTTTTTTTATCATTTCTTATTAAGGATCTTAAAACAGCATTTACAAATCCTGCTGCACTTTTTTTCTTTACTTTTTTCGTAAGTTCTACTGCTTCATTTACTGCTGCGTTATCGGGGATTTTTTCCATAAAAACAATTTGATATACTGCCATTTTTAATATTATCAATATATCCTTATCTATTTTTTTTAATTTTATTTTTGAATAATGTTTAAGTATATGATCTAACATAAGCCTTTTTTCCAATACTCCGTAAAAAATATTGGTTAAAAGGCTTTTATCTTTACTGCTTAGATCACTATTACTAAGATATTCGTTTAAAATTAAGTTTGAAAACGATTTTTTCTCTTCAAATTTTTTTATTAAATTGAAAATTTCGTATCGAACATTCTTAGACATATATATCTCCTTAATTTATTTAATTATTTGTCATATGGGAAATCGAAAAATTCAAACAAGACCAAAAAGGCTGTGAATCCGGTAGCAACATAAGTCAGACAAGCTGCGTGCATCATTTTTTTAAATTGCTGATATTCTGTTTTGTTTAATATTCCTTCTTCTTTTATCGCCTTTATCGCCTTAGCACTTGCATCTATTTCAGACGGAAGCGTAAATAATGTTAATATTACAGCAGCACAAAACGCTAAAATACACGAATTTATTATAACATTTGACATAACCATAAATCCTATTAAAATACCCGGTAAACTCAGCGTTAATACTATTTTTGCAATAAAAGATATAAATTTATTTATAATCAAGTAATTATTACCATCAGCAACCTGAACTGCATAACCTGCCTCGTGAGCTGCAATACACATAGCTAAAAGTCTGTTATTATAATAGACAGCCGGTGAAAGCTGTATCATACCTGCACTGTAATCGTAATTTCCTTTTACTCTTCGGTTATTTGTAACAACTATCATTATATTTCGTATATTATAATGTTCCAATACAATTTTTACAACTTCCGCTCCGGTAGGCCCGTCTTCAATTTTTACTTTTGTACTCTTTCTCATCTGGCTGAATAACACAACATACGATATAATCAAAAGAATGAAGAATACTCCAAATGGTATTAAATAATATAAATAGCTTTGATTAAGATTAAGTATCATTGTTTCCCACCTTTTTTACACATCAATAATTTCCTGCTTTTGAGTTTTTCGACCCATATACTTTTTAAACTCTTTCTTTACAATAGGAGATAAAATAAACAACGCTATAATGTTTGGAATAATCATAAGTCCGTTAAGAGTATCTGATATAGTCCAAACTATGTCTATTTTCATTATACCTCCAAATATTATAACAGCACAAAATATCAGTTTATACACCAAAGAACCCTTGCCTTTAGTAAGATATTTAAGGCTTTGTTCTCCATAATATTCCCAGGTTATAAGGGTTGAAAATGCCAGTAAAATTATATTTATGAATATAATTATTTCACCGCCTATTCCAAATACTGATGAAAACGCGTATGATGTTAATTCTACACCCTCTTTGCCGCTTCCTAAGGCTCCTGTACTGAGTATAACTAAAGCTGTTATACTGCAGCCAAGCATAGTATCCACAAACACTTGGAATATTCCCCACATACCTTGAACAACCGGCTCTTTTGTGTTAGATGCTCCGTGAGCTATCGCTGAAGATCCCATTCCGGCTTCATTGGAAAAAACCCCTCTTGAAACTCCTGTTCTCATCGCATTTAAAATCAATGCTCCGCTTATTCCTCCAACTGCCTGTTCAAATCCGAACGCTCCCATAAATATTGAATTAAACACATTCCCAAGATTTCCTGCATTAAAAGAAATTACTACTATACCTGATATTACATAGAGAAGAACCATAAAAGGTACTATAGTAGAGGTGACTTTAACTAATCTTTTGATTCCGCCAAATATTACAATTCCAACTAAAACCGCCAAAATAACTGATGTGTAAATATTATCAACATTTACAGTCGTATTAACAACATTTGCAACAGAATTTGATTGGGTAAGATTACCTATACCAAAGCTTGCTCCAAGACAAAAAACAGAAAATAAAACAGCCAGCCATTTGCTTTTCAGGCCTTTTTCTATGTAGTACATAGGTCCACCGTAAAATATTCCGTTTCCATCCTGCTGTCTGAATTTTATGGCTAAAACATTTTCAGCAAAAGCTGTCATCATTCCTAAAAATGCCGATACCCACATCCAAAACACTGCACCCGGTCCGCCTATTGCCACAGCAGTTGCTACCCCGACTATATTTCCCGTTCCCATACAACCTGAAAGTGCTGTGCTCATAGCTTCAAATGCAGAAACTCCGGTATTTTTCCCCTTCTTAAAAGCTCTGCCTATTGTCTTTGAAAACCAAAGTCCTATACCTCTTATCTGAAAAAATTTTGTCATCACTGAGAATAATATACCAACAATGAGTAATACGCCTAAAGTCACAGGACCCCAGATTATTTCATTTAGTTTATTATTTATCTCATTAAAGATCTCCATTAAGCGTTCTCCTCAAAAATAAAATCATCAAGTTCTACAACTTTATTCTCTGATAATGTTCTTCTTGAGTTTATTATTCTTTGATTTGTCGATCCTCTGAATTTTATCATCAATGATTTTTTTTCTTCATCAAATTTGCCATCTACTAATAAGTCTGTTTCACACAGCAAATTATATATATCTTTTTTATCTTTTAAACAAAGAAGCTCTTCTATTGTATAGCCTGTATAGGTGATAATATTCAGACCTAATTTATGTATTTCTCTTGCAAGATATGAAAATTCATAAGCCTGTAAAAACGGTTCTCCTCCGGAAAATGTAACGCCTGAAATCAGTGGGTTTTTCTTTATCTCGTTTATTATGTTGTCTGTATCTGTTATATATCCTCCGTTTATGTCATGTGTTTGAGGGTTGTGACAATTTTTACAATTATGAAAACAGCCCTGCGAAAAAATAACAAATCTTATTCCCGGCCCATCAACTACGGATTGCTTTATAACTCCTGACAAACGAATCTTCATTTATATCACCATCGCATCAATTTTTGTTGTCTGTTTTTTCATAATCACTTCTTAAAATAGAATACATAAATGTATCCTCAAATCCATCCGGATTGAAAAAATATTTTTTCCTTGCTATTCCTTCAAATATCATACCACATTTTTCTGCAACCTTTACCGAATCCTGATTCCAAACAGCAATAGCTGCATCTATTCTGTTAAATTCCACTTCATTAAAAGAAAATTCCAAAACCGCTTTTACTGCCTCAGTTGCATAACCCTTACCCTTGAAATCATCGCCTATACAATAGCCTATTTGGGCGGATAAATTCACCTCATCACAAAAATAAAGTCCTATACTCCCTATACATTCGCCGGTTTCTCTTAATTCTAATATCCAATGGTAATTAAACGGAAGCTGATAGCTTGAGATAATGGCCTGAACAAGCTTCTTTGTTTCTTCTATAGTTTCGTGATATTTCCAAGCTAAGCCTTTCGTATTATCAGGACTGCTTGCCCAGTTGTCAAAGATCTCCTGTGTATCATCCGGAGAATATTTCCTTATATAAAGCCTCTCTGTACTTAATTTTTTGCTTCCTTTATGTTTTAGCTCCATAATTTATTCCCTTCTATAATAAACAACAAATTAAATCAAAGTAGCTTAATATCAGGAAATACTAAGCTACTTGTAAAATTTGGATTATATTATTTTAATTAACAACGGTCATAAGTATTTTGAAAACAACAAAATACGAAATTTGATGAGCAATATTATTAGTTGTTAAGTAGTTCCTTTAAAGTTTTACTTGCCTTAAAGGAAGGTGCTTTGGATGCCGGAATCACCATATCTTCCTTTGTTCTTGGGTTTTTCCCAATACGCTCTGCTCGATTCTTCACCTCAAAAGTGCCGAAACCTGTAATTTGAAGTTTATCGTCATTTTTTAAAACTTCTGTAATAGCTTCAAATGCAGCACTTACAACTTCAGCTGCTTGTTTTTTTGTCACATCAGCCTTTTGAGCAACAAGGCTAATAAATTCATTCTTATTCATTTTATAAATCACAACCTCTTTACTTTTTAATTTTATATACTCATCAAAAAATCTTCACACTTCTGCCGTAAAATCATCTCAGGATTTATATTCATATATGCACACACTCCACATATATAAAAGAGCAAATCACCTAAAGTGTTTTCTAATTCAGATTCCTGTTGTTCTGATTGCTTCAACTTATCTGATTTATCATTTATTTTATCAAGAAGATCCTCAATATTTGTGGAATAAATGTCTAATTTCTTAGACTTTGAAAACAGTTTTGCTGCTTTTAACAATGTGGGCAATGTTTTCGTAATACCTTCTAAAGACTGCTTTGCAGTTTGATTTTTAGACTTAACCTTTATCTTTTCCCAGTTAGTAAGCACCTCATCTGCATCTTTAACCTCGGTCGATGAAAAAACGTGCGGATGCCTGATGATCAGCTTTTTACAAATTCCGTCTGCCACATCTGAGAAGTTAAACCTGTTACTCTCAGATTCTATTTGCGAATGAAACACCACCTGCAGCAAAACATCTCCAAGTTCCTCTTTTAAAAGCTCAACATTATTATCATCAATCGCTTCAAAGACCTCGTAAGTTTCCTCAAGCAAATTCTCTTTAAGCGTATGGTGTGTTTGTTTTCTGTCCCAAGGGCAGCCGCCGTCAGAACGCAGGACATTGACAATATCTATTAAATCCTCTATGTCATATTTATCTTTAATTTGAAACTGCAAATCCATTCACCTATTTTAATAATTTTAATTTTTGTAGTAAAGGAACAAGTTTACTTCCTTTAGGCAGCATTAAAACTTCTTTCTTAGTTATGGCCTTAAAGAGAAATAAAAGCAATAAATACACTATAACTGCCAATAAAATTGCTATAATTGTTCCAATTTTATAGTTAATTATATCACAAAGTAATAAATTTGTAAAGTATGAAATGACACAGGCTATGACAGAAGCCAAGAGTGGTTTTACAAAAATCGACATCATATTGGGAAAGACTTTTGTTTCTTTACAAAGGAAAAACAGCGCTGCTATTGTAATAAACATATAGCATATAAGTGTTCCGAAACCTGCGCCCTGTAAATTTATTTGTGGTATTCCAACTAAGATATAATTCAGTATTACCTTTATTACAACGCCTATAGATAAGATCTTAACAGGTAAATCCACTCTGCCTACCGCCTGAAGCATACTGCAAATTGGCGTACTTGCCGCCATAAATATCGCAGCAATGCCCATAACAGGCAATACACTTGCGGATATGTTTACATCAGGTGCATCTCCGTAAAGCAAGTGCATTATAGGCTGTGACATTATTGATATCATAAGACCTGTAGGTATTGAAACAAGCATTGTAATTTTCAGTACAGATTCTATACTGCTTTTTATTTTTTTATACACTTTCTGAGTCCAGGCTCTTGTCACGCTTGGCAGCGCACTTATACCAAATGTTTGAACGACAGCCGGAATAAGTGACATAATTATAGCCGCTGAGGCATAACAGCCGTATAACATTGTGTGCGCCTTTGAATTCGTTATAGCCTCCATAGAAATAAAGTTAGGATACTGATTCAGCAAAACATCAGAGCTATGCTGTATTATATCAAAAAGTCTTTTTTGTATCAGAGTAACATCTACAAATCCTGCTATATTTACAACAAGTGACCCCATAGCTATCGGAATAGCTATCTTTACTAATGTTTGGACAGTGAGGCGGGGAGATTTAGATTTTGGCGAAGCTTCTATATCCGCTTTGGTAATCCCATCGCCCTCTTTTTTGAATCTGATAAGAAGATATAAAAATCCAAAACAAGATCCTATAGTTATACCCACTATGGCACCGGCTGCGGCAAATGGCAAAACAGCACTTCTTGCAAGACTTTCTGAGGCATAGCTTACTCCATATACCGTTCCATATGTATAAAATTCATTCATTCCGGATGAATATATCATATTTGAGAATATCAGACCTAAAAATAATTTACAAGCTGCCTCAATTATCTCTGATATCGCGGTCGGAATCATATTCCTCATACCCTCATAGTATCCACGATATATAGACATAAGACAAGCAAAGAATATTGTAGGCGCTAGTGTCAAAGTCGCATATTTCGCTCCCGGTGCATTTATTATATTAACATAAACAAATGTGCAGCACACCATCAACGCAAGGCCTATAACTCCCATTATCGTGAAAATAGGAACTGATACCCTATGTATAGTTTTTACATCTCTGTACCGTTTACGTGCTACATTTTCAGATACCATCTTCGCTATAGCAACCGGAAATCCGGCAGTTGCTACAGTAAAAAGCGGGTTATAAAGGTCATAGGCAGATGCAAAATATCCATAACCTTCCGCTCCGAGTATTCCAAAAAGCGGTATCTTAAAAATAGCTCCTATAAACTTAACTATTGATGTACTTATCGTTAAGATAAGCGCTCCTTTTATAAAGCTTTGAGACTTTATAGCTGCTTTTTCTCCTTTCATATATTCCTCCAGTATATATTTTTTTGTGTCATATTTTTGTTTTCTTAACACTTTTTTCAATATTTTTATGCTCTGATTTACACATAAATTCCATTCATTTTAACCTTATATTTATTATATTTCCTTTTCGATATTTTAATGCATTGTATAACATAAGAATATGTACAAAAAACTTTTCATATTAGTTTATTATAACTGCTTAACAGGAGGTAACTATTATGGGTATTGAAAAAGATATAAGTCATAACAGTCAAAATCAGAACATTACACTAAAAAATCGAAAAGATTTAGCTATCACCGGTGTTGAAGACATCGATAGCTTCGATGACAAGATAGTCTGTGCTTACACAAACTACGGCAAATTAAAAATCAGAGGTGAGAATTTAAACATCAAGAAGGTCGATATAAAAAGCGGTATTCTTGAAATCGAGGGTAAAATCTCCGGAATGATATATATAGATGATCTTAAAAAGAAAAATGGTATATTAGGGAAAATCTTTAAATAAGCAGGAGGTGCTTTATGCAGATA
>JAUMXZ010000050.1:0-917 GCA_030528905.1 Clostridia bacterium
AATATCAAATAGATATAAAAATATAACATAAATAAAAAAACTCTTGTCCCGAATAAAAGGGACAAAAGCCTGAAAACCTCTGCGATACCACCCAAATTGACACAAATTGTGCCCACCTCTTGCATATACCAACATATATGCCTCACTTATAACGGAGGAGAACCGTCGACAGCTACTAAACCAGGATATTGGTCTTTCATATCGCCCTCATGAGTCCATTCAAAATGAAGCCAAAGACTGCAATCTCACCATCTGCAGCTCTCTTTAACAGTGACTACTCAAATTTACTACTCTCAATCATAGGTTTGACTAATATTAAATCTAACTTTCTACAAATACTATCATATTTTATTTCTTTTGTCAATATTGTAATTTTGTTTTTTTAGTGCTATAATGTTCTTTATATAAAAACTTTGTTTTTGGAGGTGTCTACTTTGAAACATATCAAAACTTTAAACAAAGCTACTCTCAAAAAAAGTGCTAAAAAAGGCGGTTGCGGAGAGTGTCAGGCTTCCTGCCAATCAGCTTGCAAAACTTCTTGTACTGTAGCTAACCAAAAATGCGAAAGACAATAACACTATCATAGGGCAGGTTTTATTCTGCCCTATTGTAAATTTTTTTAAAAGGAGATTCTGTTTTGCAAATGTTTTAATGTTTGCAAAAATTTATTATGATACATTCTTATAAACTAAACGACTTTAACATTGTTCTTGATGTCAATAGCGGTGCTGTTCATCTTTTTGATGACTGCTCTTTTGATATTGTCAATCTTCTTAATCAGGATTTTAATTCTCTTGACTTTGAAAGCATTTCTAATCTGCTTTCTTCCAAATATGATAACGATACTATTAAAGAGTCCTATAATGAACTCAAGACTCTTTATGATGATGAAATTATTTTTTCTTCCGATGAAGAAT
>JAUMXZ010000050.1:927-10045 GCA_030528905.1 Clostridia bacterium
TAAAAGCTTTGTCTGCGATATCCCTATAAAATCTATGTGTCTTAATGTTGCTCACGATTGCAACCTCAGATGTGAATACTGCTTTGCCTCTAAAGGCGATTTCGGCGGCGCAAGAGAGCTTATGTCATTGGATATCGGCAAAAAGGCTATCGACTTTCTTATAAAATATTCAGGCTCAAGAAAAAACTTAGAGCTTGATTTCTTCGGCGGCGAACCTCTTATGAATTTCGATGTCGTTAAACAAATTGTCAAATATGCAAGACAGGAAGAAAAAAAATATAATAAAAATTTCCGCTTTACCATAACTACAAACGGCCTTCTTCTTGATGATGATAAAATCGATTTCATTAACAAAGAAATGTCCAATGTCGTACTTTCTATTGACGGCAGAAAAGAAGTTAATGACAAGCTAAGAAAAACTCAGAATAATAAAGGCAGCTATGACATCATAGTTCCTAAATTCCAAAAACTCGTCAGCACCCGCGGTGATAAAGACTATTATATCCGCGGTACCTTTACTAAACATAATCTTGACTTTGTAAACGATGTTATCCATTTTGCTGACCTGGGTTTTGATCAAATATCCATAGAACCTGTGGTATCTGATCCAAAACTTGATTATTCTATCAAAGAAGAAGATCTTCCTAAAGTGTTTGCAGAATACGAAAAGCTTGCACGCGAAATTATTAACCGAAAAAAATCCAATACTAATCCTTTTAACTTCTTCCACTTTATGATAGACCTCGATCAAGGGCCCTGTGTTTTAAAACGCCTTAAAGGCTGCGGCTGTGCTACTGAATATGTTGCAGTTACTCCTAATGGCGATATCTACCCTTGTCATCAGTTCGTCGGCGAAGATGAATGGATTATCGGTAATCTTAATAATGGTACAATAAACAACGATATAAGAGACAAATTCGTTAACCTGAATGTCTTTACCAAAGATGCCTGTAAAAAATGTTGGGCAAAATTTTATTGCAGTGGCGGATGTGCTGCGAATGGCTTGAAATATGAAAACAGTATAGCTTCCTGCCACTCGTTGTCCTGTGAGCTGCAAAGAAAAAGAGTAGAGTGTGCTATAATGATCTTAGCTGCACTCCAATCTGATTAAAAGGATGTTTTATTTATGAAAAAAATCGGTTTCATCGGCACCGGTAATATGGCTAAGGCTATTATTCAAAGTATGATCAAAAACGGCTTTGACCCTTGCAATATCCCTGTGTTCGATATTGATAATCAAAAATATAAACTTATAAATGAAAATCTTGACTTCCAAAATGATATCTCCTGCGTCGTTTCCAAAAGCGATATCATCTTTTTGGCTGTTAAACCTCAAAATTATAAAGAGGTTCTATCCTCTATAAAACATTGTGTTTCCTCTGATAAAACTTTTGTCAGCATTGCTGCTGGTATTACTACAAACTATATTGTAAATGCTCTTGATAATATCCCAAAGGCTATAAGAGTAATGCCCAATACTCCTTTGCTGCTTAATAAGGGTGCTGTAGCTATTGCTCAAAACCTTGATGTCTCAAATGAAATTTTTGATATCGTTAAACAGATCTTTGAACTCTCCTCATTAGTTGAAATTATAAGCGAAGATAAAATGGATGAAATTATATCCGTAAACGGAAGCAGTCCTGCTTATGTTTACCTGTTTGTAAAGGCTATTGTGGATTACGCTCAAAGTGTTGGTCTTGACTACGATGTCTCTCTTAACCTCATTTGTCAGACCCTTATCGGTAGTGCTGAAATGATTAAACACTCCGGTTATGATCTTGATGACCTTATAAAAATGGTGTCTTCACCCGGCGGCACAACTCTTGCTGCTCTTGATACTCTTAACCAACTTGATTTCTACGGCAGCATTAAACAAGCTATGCAAAGCTGTACCAACAGAGCTAAAGAATTAAGCAAAGGCTTGCAATAAAAGGTCTATTTTTACTCATATGTTCATATTATCTAAAGTGTATTTTTTTATAGGATGTGTATGATTATGAGTAGCTTTAAAACAATACAATTCAAACGCAAAAAGTCTGATTCCAAACCTTTTGAGTTCTGTAATGATAATTCTGATTTTAACAATAGTTATCACAAGAACACTAAGTCTTTTCTGAAAAAAGAACCTCTGGCTATCTTTTTTATCTTTCTTTTTATCCTCGGTATCATTCTTGGCGCAGTTTTGTCTCAATTTCTGAATGATAAACTATTAAATGATCTAAATTTCATTTTTCTTAATAATTTTCAATTTAAGTCTGACTGTTCTTTTATTCAAATATTTGTCGACTCACTTTTTATTTCATCACTGTTTGTTTTTATCTGTTTTATCTTAGGAATGTCTATGATTGGTATTTTTGTCCTGCCGCTTATGTGCCTTTTTAAAGGCCTTGGCTTAGGTCTTGTTTCCGGATACCTTATATCATTGTATTCTGTACAAGGTTTTTTCTTCAACCTTTTGATCATTGTTCCGGGGGCTTTTCTCTCCTCTTTAGCCTTCTTGGTTTGTGCTAAATATGCTCAGATATTCTCCTTCGGAATCTTTTCAAAGGGTATCCCTCTGAAGAAAACTCCAAAACAGCTCTATACTTTCAAAGAGTATTGTAAAAAATGTTATAAATGCTTCTTTATTATTGGCATTTCATCTTTAATTGACGCTTCTTTAAACTGCTTTTTTGCTCGTTTTTTTAATTTCTGATCTTCCTTGAGAGGTTTGATAAAATTGCACGATTATATAAAAGATTTTAAAATTTATCTTGTAACTGAAAAACAAGCTTCAGATATGACTATAAATTCATACCTAAATGATGTGCAAGGCTTTATGGATTTTTTAACAAGTATCAATACAAAACCTTATTTAGCTACTTACTCAGATATAGAACTCTATCTTAATAACCTGTTGCTAATCGGCCGGGCTTCTTCCACCATTATGAGAAATGTCGCTTCTATACGCTGCTATTATAATTATTTAATCTGTCTTGGTGCTATTGACCAAAATCCTGCTGAATCTGTGAAACTTTCTAAAAAACAGACTTCAAATATTACTTATTTATCTGACACTGAGCTTTCTTCTCTTCTATCTAAGCCGGATATTACTACTAATAAAGGGCTACGAGATCGCGCTATTTTAGAAATATCCTATGCAAGCGGTATGAAAGCTTCTGAGCTTATCAATCTTGACCTCTCTGATGTTAATCTTTCTTTCGGTTTGATTAGCTGCTGTGGTAATAAAAATAAAAGAAGTATACCTATACATAAAGATGCTGTCAAAATTCTGAGAAACTATATACTATATGTAAGACCAAATATTGTATCAAATGATAATGAATCTGCGCTCTTTGTTAATCTTAACAATGGCAAGCGAATAACCCGACAGGCTCTTTGGAAAATTATAAAATATTACAGTCGACAAGCTAATATCGAAAAAGATGTAAATCCTCATACATTAAGACATTCTTTTGCGGTTCACCTTCTCAAAAACGGCGCAGCTCCTGCTGATTTGCAGGATATTATGGGCTTTTCTGCCTTGTCTTCTCTTGATGTATATCTGGATATAATAAACCCTGAACCTGGATTTCTCTTGAACCCGGAATAAAAAATTAAACATCCTCTTACCTTTTTCAGGAGGTGAATGTTATAGTAAAATTAAAAAAATTATTATCTGATCACTTTTTTAACGAAACCTCTTTCAGATTTCTATATATCGCAAGTTTGTTTTTAAGCTCTGTTTGCTGTATAGAACTTGCTTGCCAGGTTTTTACCGGTATTTTTATGGTCTGGGCTTTTTTTATTCTTGCTTTTAATTTTAAAAACGGTAAGTATAAAATCAAAAATGATCACCTTGGTATAGCTCTTACTTTCTTCTTTTCACTCCTACTCCCGTGCTTTTTCTATGCAGGTACTAATTTCCATCTGAATATGATGATTTCTTATCACGTATTTATATGTATCTTCCTGTTCTATTCTATGTTTCAAACTTCTGATTTCGAACAGCTGAAAAAAGAACTTATCACCATATTTAAATTCATTGTTATTACTACTACTCTTTTCTCTGTCATAGGTATGCTGATAATGTTCTGTTCTTCTACTATTGAAATTATGAACTACAGCTTGGGACTTCTTGATAACAGATATACCGGTCTTTATACAAATCCCAATCTGTCGGCTTTTTGTAATACTGTCGGCATTATGTTTACTCACTTTTTAACCGTTTACCAAAAATCTCAAAACTTGAAAATACTAGCAAAACCATTTGTCTTTTTAAGTGTATTTTTCAATTTCTCAAACCTTCTTTTATCCGATTCAAACTCTTCTCTTATACTTCTTATGCTCTATTTTTTTGTTTTCTATTTTGTTAAAATATATCTTAAAATTTCAAATAAAAAAGGCTTTAAAGCTTCTTTACCTTATTTGTTTTTGTACTGTATCTGTTTTGCTGGTTTATTCTTATGTGTATTCTTTATTCGTGTTTATTTTCAAAACTTAGTTTCCTACATAATGAATTTAATACACTATGTATCTATCGAGGGCGAGGAAACTGACATAGCCTTAGTCATAGGCCGGGCTGCAAGTAAATATGAAATTACAAGCGGCCGTACTGATTCTTTGCAGAAGGCTTTCGTTCTTTTCTCTGAATTTCCTTTGTTCGGTGTCGGTAAAGCTAATATCCTTGAATATTCAAACAGATATTTAGCTCGCGGCTTGCTCTTTTCTGACTTGCATAACGGCTATCTTACCATTCTTGTTTCGTGCGGAATCTTAGGCTTTTCTCTTTTTATGCTCTTTTCATTTTGCGTTGCAAAAAGAGTCATAAATTTTGTTTTTTCAGAAAATTCTCAAACCAACATAATGATCTCTTTCTTCTCTATGCTTGTTGCTTATTGCGCCTTTTCCGTCAGTGAAAAAACTTTACTTCTTGATCTTACCTTTATGGTAGTCGTATTTTGGCTGATACTCGGTTATACTATGAACTATATAAACTTTTATTCGCCTTTTCAAAGAAATCAGAAACTTCTTCAATTTAAAGAAGCTTCCTTAAATAAACTTAAAAATCTTTTTTCCCGTTTTATTTCTATAAATAAAAAAGATGATAATTCTATAAATTAGGAGGAATTTTATAATGAGCCAGGAATGTAATCATAATTGTGAAACTTGTAGTCAATCTTGTTCTGAAAGACAACCTCAGAGCTTACTTGAAAAGCCTCACGATCTTTCAAATATAAAAAAAGTTATTGCTATTGTCAGCGGTAAGGGCGGTGTTGGTAAATCTTTAGTTACCGGTCTTAGTGCTGTGTTATCTCAAAGAAACGGCTATAGCACCGCTGTTTTAGATGCTGATATTACCGGCCCTTCTATTCCGAAAATGTTTAACGTCAAAGAAAAAGTCCAGGGTAGTGAAGCCGGTCTGTTCCCTGTCAAAACTGCTACCGGTATCAGAATGATCTCTTTAAACCTCTTAACCGAAAACGAAACCGATCCGGTTATTTGGCGTGGCCCTGTTTTAGCCGGTGCTGTAAAACAATTCTGGACCGATGTCATTTGGGGCGATGTTGACTTTATGTTTATCGATATGCCTCCCGGTACCGGTGATGTGCCTTTAACCGTCTTTCAATCTATTCCTGTTGATGGTATCATTATCGTTACATCTCCACAGGAACTCGTTTCTATGATTGTTGCCAAAGCTGTTAAAATGGCCAAGATGATGAATATACCTATACTTGGTTTAGTCGAGAATATGAGCTATATCCAATGCGATGACTGCGGTAAAAAATTAAGCGTTTTCGGCCAAAGCCATATCGAACAAACCGCTAAAGAGTATGACCTTGATATAATCGCAAAGTTACCTATCGACCCTAAACTTGCTGCTGCTTGTGATGCCGGTACCTTAGAACTGTTCTCTTTGCCTGAAGCTCAGGGAATAGAAGATCTCCTTAATAAAATTACGGATAATAGTTAAACTACTATCCGTAAAGCACTTTATTTATAATAATATTTGAAACTAAAAAGCCTTTTGAAGTTAAACTTATGCTCTCTTTAGTCTTTTCTATGAGGTCTGTGTTTTTTAATATCTCAATGTTTTTTATATATTCTGCCGGGAACTCAAAGCCAAACCTTTTATAAAAATCTTTAAAGATTAAACCTTCCCTCAGACGCAATCTGAGCATAATGTATTCTTCAATCTGCTCGTCACTACAGGTGGCATTTTCAAAATCAATATTATTTATAGTTATTTCCGAGTTATCTTTTTCATTAAGATAACTCGGTTTTTTTATGAAGTCACTAAAGCTTTTCTTACAATAAAACCTGATGCCTGCTATATTTGAGTGTGCATTCGGGCCTATTCCTAAATATTCTTCGCTATTCCAATATTTCAGATTATGTCTGCTCTCATAGCCTGCTGTACTGAAATTTGATATCTCATATTGATTAAACCCTCTTTTAGTTAAATAATCACACATATATAAATACATATCAGACTGACTGTCTTCACTGGGTAAGTTTAAACTGTCAATGTTTTTGTAATACATAGTTTTTGGCTCAATTTTTAACATATATGCTGATATATGTTTTATATCAGCCTGCAAAGCAAAATCTAAACTTTTCTTTAAACTGTTAATATTCTGATTTTGTATGCAAATCATCAGGTCAAAGGATATATTGTCTATGCCCGATTTTTTTATCCGCTTCACCGCATTTAAAACATCATTTTTGCTGTGTTTTCTGCCCAACAATACCAATTCATTCTCATTGGCAGACTGAACACCTAATGATACTCTGTTTACTCCTGCAGCTTTTAATTTTAAAAAATCTAAATCAATAGGCAAATCAGGGTTTGCTTCAACAGTTATTTCACAACTATTTTCAACATCAAAATTTCGGACTATCGTTTTTATTATACTCGATAGTCTTTTATCGCCCAAAAGTGTCGGTGTGCCTCCGCCAAAATATATGCTGTCCACTGTTTTTTTCAGCCGTTTAGAAAAATATACAAGCTCTTTTTCTACAGCGTTTGTATAGTTATCTTTGTTTTCGTCTGACAGATTACATATAGAATAAAAGTCACAATATGGGCATTTACTCTTACAAAACGGTACGTGAATATATATACCTAATTTACTCATCATTTCTCATTCTTCCTGCAAAATGTAAAATCAACCCCTGAATTAAACGGATAAAACACTACATCTTTTACATTATTCGCTTGGGCATAAAAGCTTTCCTGATAACTTATCGGGTAAAATATTGCATTACTACTAAGATACTTTTCAGCTTCTATGCAATAAGGTACGCTGTTAGTACCCGGATTTAATGAAATATTTTTCAGTATATTATCAAACTCTGCTGATTTCAAACCTGATATATTTGACTTGTTGTCTGACTTGAACGATAAAAACATATCATAAACACTATTATTTGCCGCACTTAGCGGTATTAAAGCCATTTGATATGTCTTAGAATACAGCTTTGAGTAAAATTGATCTTCATCAAGCGCTTCCATATTAAAAAACACATTAAAATTCTTGTTTATCTGCTCGATAATATTGCTGACTATTGTTGTATACACCGGACTGTTTAAACATATTATCGTAGTTTTAGGCAGCTGATCAAGGTTTTCTTCTGCTAACCCTGCACTTACTAATTCCCGATAATCTCCTCTTTTGACTAGACCATACCCGTGCCCTGCTAACTCACGATAGCTCTTGTCTGCTATTGACACTGACTCCATTACAATATCATTAGCCGCTTCAAAGCTTTGCGGCAGATTATTAACTAAACTGTCCCTGTCCAGCACAGATAATATTCCCAAGCGTATGTTCTGATTTTTAAAACATTCTTTGTCTAAATTAAAACATAAACCCCAGGTTGTATCTTTAAAGCTTGTTAAACTCATTTTCTCATTTTTTGCAGCTTCTACATTTTCCGGCTCTATAAGAGCTGCATCTATACTTTGATTCTTTATCCCCATCAAATTATTCGTGTAATATGTATCTATTGTGAATTTTATTCCTGCGCATCCGGCTTCGTTCGGACCTGTATAATAAGAACTTTTTGATAATGATATTGATTTATTGTGGTCCCAGCTGTACACATTTGTCAAACTAAACGACCCGTTTGAGAGTAACATATTCCCCTCAAGTCCATATTGTCCCGAACTTTTTAGGAAAAACTCTTCATTACACGGCATTGCTGCTGTCGAGGCCATAAGCCTTGGAAAATTCTCATATGGATACTCAAGCTCTATTCTTAATGTATAGTCATCAATGCATTGTACTCCTAAATGTTCTATACTAAGCTGTTTGTTGTTAATTTGAGAGGCGTTCTTTATACAGAACAATGTCTGTGCTAACGCTGAATTTGTCTTTGGATCTACTACTCTTTTAAATGCAAATAAAAAGTCCTTTGCTGTTACGGGCGTTTTTGTTTTGTCTGCCCATACAGCATCTTCTCTTAGCTTGAATGTGAAAACTGTATTGTTGTTCTCACTTTCCCACGAAGCTGCCATAGCCGGAATTACATTATCATCTTTGTCAATCTTTGTCAGTCCCTCAAATATGTTCATTATGACAATTTTTGCACTCGTATCAGATGCTATTTGCGGATCAAGACTTGTAGGCTCTGCCCCAAGATTATAATTTATTATCTCTTTTGACTCATCATCACTGCTGCAGCCACACAAACTAAGCAATATTGTAACAACAAGCACAAGAGATAAGACTTTTCTCACTAATCTCTTCCCCCTTTCTTTTTTCTGCTTTCTATTCAAGCATAAATAATTTTATCTCTTTCCATCATTATTTATATCTCTGTGGAAAATATATGCCGGATATCCTTTATCGTTTATATGCTTACACAAGAGCTCTGCTATTGTAACCGAACGGTGTTTGCCGCCTGTGCAGCCTATTGCTACTATAAGTTCATTTTTTCCTTCTTCTTTGTACATCGGCAAAAGACAATCTATCAGCGGCAGAAAATGTTTTATAAATTCCTTTGTTCCTTCGCAGCTCAATACATATTCTGATACCGGCTTGTCAAGTCCTGTCAGATTTTTAAGCTGCGGAATATAAAATGGATTCGGAAAACATCTTGCATCAAATATTAAGTCTGCATCCCTTGGTGTACC
>JAUMXZ010000051.1 GCA_030528905.1 Clostridia bacterium
ACTGAGAGGCTGACACTGTATGATAATAATGCAAATTATATCAAGGATATTGCTATAACAGATAGAACAGAGATGGCTAAGGAAGGATTACCAAATAAACCCTATATGGTGAGCTTCAGTATAAGTGGAAGTGATGTATATCTTTATGGAGTCAACGGAAAAGACTGGGAAGTAAGGAAAATAGATACTATAGAAAAAAAATTAAGTGAACCTTTGCTAAAATTTAGATTATATAATGAACCAAATTGCACAGGAGATGCAAGCTGGATTACATCAATGGTAGCAATTGATGATAATAGGATTGCATATGCAACAAGAACCGGAAAATTATTTGTAATGAATTCTAAACAAGAGTTTGAGGATGTTACTTCAAGCTTCAATCAAGGGACAGATGTCTTTTTTTCAAATATGTATTCAGATAGTTCGGGAAATTTATATGTGCACGAAAATGTAAAGAACACATATTCAGTGTATAATGCGAAGTCTAAGACTGTAAGACAGATTTACAATGCAGATAGTTATTTAGATAAAGCGAGAACAATCAAATTTGGGCAGACTACAAACATATACAAATTGAACTCGAGTAAAGAGACTAGTTTTATAGCTACAATCAATGCAAATGATAGTCTTATAATGTTCGGAAACAGAGAAGCTCAAATAGATGTTTTGGGGAACCCGATATTTCCTGATCTTTTTATAAAGTTCTGGATTAACTTTGGAGCTTTACTAATATTAGGATTAGTGGGTATAGCAGTTGTTAAATCTATAAGGAAGAAGACTACGGTATTTTTAAAAGTTTACTGCATACTTATGCCGCTTGTCGTTATAGCCACTATAGTTTTAGGTGTGGTTGTTTACAATAGTGTAGAGAAGCAATTCAAAGAGGATGCTACACACAATCAGTCTATGATAACAGCAATGGCACAGACTATAAGTGAAGATGATATCAACACTATTACTGCAAATAAATTTGGCACGGATGAATTTAAGAAAATTGCAAATAAGATAAACACTTCATACTATAAGTTTCTAGATTCAACAAACACAGAAAGTGATCATATAACATTATACAGAGTGAAAAACGGGGTAATTTATTCTGTAGTTACATTTAACAACAAGAAATATCCATATAATTATATAGATAAAGAAGCCGACTTTTTCTATTCTTCAGTATTTAATTCGGGAGAAGAAAAGCTGGAAAGTGATGAAGACAGAATATATGACTTGCTTATAGAAATGGAAAACAATTCTTTTCCTGTGTCTGTATATGCACCGAGTGTAAATACATATGATCGTATGTTTTCTAATGAAGAAGGAAAATGGCTGGCAACATCAAGTTGTATAAGGAATCAATCCGGTAATGTTATAGCTATTTTAGAAAACTCAAGATTAGTAGACAGTTTGGATGAAAAATTAGACAGAATAACCGGAAAGCTTATTATATCTGTTTTGCTCATAAATATATTGTTGATGGCTATCTTAGCAGTATTGCTAAGATTTATATTCAAACCTATTAAGGCATTACAAAAGAGTATCTCACTAATTGGAACAAATAACTGGCATGCTAAGATCGAAGTAAAAACGAATGACGAAATTGGAGATTTAGCAGTAGCATTTAACTTTATGTCGTACAAAATGAGCAAGTATGTATCAAGCTTAGTCAGACTAAACAGAACAAGTATGAGATTCTTGCCCAAAGAAATCTTCCAGCTAATGGGAAAACAAAAGATATCTGATGTATTGTTGTATGATAATATGTTCAAGCACTACAACTTTATTCTTGTAGAGTTCCCATATGAGCATATAGGAGATAAGTCGATTCATAAGGTATATAATGAGTTTTTCAGGAAGATGAACATAAACTTTAATTCCATATATAAGATAGTAGACAGGAATAACGGAGTTATACAAAATTATGATGGAAGAGGAATGCTCATAGTCATACCTAACTATGTTGTAGACGCATTTAATATGGCAATACAGCTAAGAGAATTCTTTGTTACATCAAGTCAATATGTAGAACCGGTAAAGATATTGTTGTTTTCGGATTATTCACTGATAGGAATCTCAGGAAACGAGTCAAAAAACAGTATAACAGTATTATCTACAGTTTTAGACAGAGGCTATGAGATAAAATCAAACATATCGAAATTAGGTATAGACTTAGTGGTAACTGATGCGGTAATAAGCAGCTTAAAAGAGCATATTGAATTTGATTGCAGACTTATAGGTAGAGTCAAAAGCGCTCAAGAAGGCAAATATATAGGATTGTATGAATTATTATCAAATATGGAAGTATCCAAGAAGAATTTGTACTTACAAACCAGAAAGATATTCGAATTTGGAGTTAACAGCTATATAAATGCAGACCTATATAATGCCAGAAAAGCATTTTCAAATGTATTGGCAATCAATGAAGGTGATACAGTTGCGATGCATTATCTTGTTTTATGCAATGAAAACAAAGATAAATCACCAATAAATTGGGAAGGAACTGTTTTATAAAATAATTCACAAAAATATAAAAATTTATAGTATAAGTTATGTAATAAGTCTTAGAGCTACTAATATGTATTTCTTGGAAGAGGGAATTTAATGGGTAAAATTGGATCGGTTTTTGCAGCGATTTCCAGAGTTTTGTCTATGTCTTTGACCAGAATCTGGAGCCAGTTTAATAAGATATGGACACTTTTAAGGAGACCGCTGACCAAAATAACAGGTATTGTAAGGGCAGCTTTAGCTAAATTTTTGGCAAAGCCCAAAGATAGAACCGACTATGTAGCTATAGGGAACAGGCTTGAATCAAAAAGGTTATTGTTTTTTATAGTGGTAGGTATAGAGGTAGGTTTTTATTTCTTGCTTAGTGTGGGTATACCTCAGATGGAGAAATGGAAATGGTGGTATGTTGATTTAAATATTGGCAGTACTAAATATCAAACATTTCAAGGCAAAGCAAGAGTTTACTCAAATAACAAATTAATATTTGAGGGAGATATGTCCGGAGGAAAGATGTCTGGATATGGAGTGCAGTATGATCAGGCCGGTAACGTAGTGTATAAAGGTCATTTTGAAGCGAGCAAATATACAGGTGAGGGCGAGCAGTATGTGAACAATAATCTGGTATATGTGGGGAGCTTTGAGAATAATCTTTATCAGGGACAAGGCGAGCAGTATGCAGATAATGGAACATTGATATATTCCGGTAGTTTTGAAAAAGGAGAGCGTTCCGGCAGTGGAATAGAATATGATTCCATTACAGGGAATAAGATATATGTAGGAAGCTTTGCAGTCGGGAAAAGAGATGGAAAAGGTCAGGAGTTCTTAAATGACGGAAATACGCTCATCTACGAAGGCGAGTTTGGTGAAGGAGTTTATAGAGGAACCGGAAAGCAATATGAAAATGGATTGCTGAAATATGAAGGTCAATTCTCACAAGGAATGTATAAAGGAGAAGGCAAACTTTATGATCTGGAAACAGGTACTTTATATTATTCGGGAGAATTTGATGCCGGATTGTTTGAGGGCAAAGGCAATTTATATGACACAAAAAGGAATGTCAGGATTTATGAAGGATCTTTTGTCAAAGGCAAGCGAGATGGAGAAGGAATATCATACGATATATTAGGTACTGTAAACTTTTCGGGTAAGTTCAAAAACGATAATATTAACTATGTAAATTATCTTGGGAAAAGTCGTGATGCGTTGATAGAATCTTTTGGAAAGCCGAGTTATCAGGCCTATTATGAGGATTATGAAAGCGGGCATAAATATGAGTATCTTACATATTCAAGTTTAGGCTTATGTATGATTCTCAGGGCAGAAACCAAAATGGATACGATAACAGGGGTTGAAAAGGATGTATATATGCTGGAGCGTATGATAATGGGCATAGATAAATCCCCTTACGGAGTAAAGTATAATAGTACACGAGAAGAGTTGGAAGAATCTTTTGATACAGAGTCGTTTGCATCATCGAAGTTTACAATAAGTGAGTTATACAAAAATGCGTTTGCAAAATTATCGCTGCCGCTTAGTGGACTTGATGAGACAGTATGTATGAAGTTTTTACCTGCAGAAAATGATAAATATTTTATAAGAGTGTTTTATTCTGCAGACGGAGTGCGTATAACAGCTCTAGAGATTTCTTCAACATAGAGAAAGGGAAATATATAGTGAATAATTTATCAGGTAATTATTTGGAAGGGAAAGTCCTAAAAGGCAAAAGGTACATAATGAGAGCAGCATTGTTATGTGTTTTGACAATTTTCCTATATACAAGTTTTCTTGGTGCAGTCAGAACAGTTTATGCAGCCGACGATGGTACAGCAACAACAAATTTGGTAGATGGTAAGAGTATAACACCTGATACTGTAATGAGTTGTATGCATCCGGGATTAGCAAGTGCATTTAAGACGATAAAGCCTCTAAAGTGGATGGATATCTCAGGAACTGTCACAAGCTTGAGTAATGTAGTCAATATGATGAGTCCGTCAACATTATCAGATAATGATAAAGACTTGTTATGTGTAGCGTTAGTACAGGCGTGTGAAGAGAAGAATTTATTTAAAGGTGATGCCAAAATAGTAGCAACAGTATACAAGAGGGTGTCATTGACAAGACTTCAGGAGAATACACGCTCGTCATATTCCTCGAGTGTATATTCAAAGCTATCATCAGTTTCAAAACAGTTTTCAAACACATACGGCAACGCAAAACCGGCAGAGCCTAATCAAATAATTTTTTATAATCAGTCGATTAAATTAAAAAATCCATTGATAAATTATAACGGCTGTTTAATGGCATCAATAAGTGATTTATATCAGTTTATCGACTCAAAATGCTACAGCAATGAAGGTACAGCAACACTGTCTGTGACAGGTCGAGTCAGAGTTGAGTACATTCCGGGTAAAAATATAGCGTATGTAGATGACAGATCTGCAGTAATGGATGTAGCGATGCTCTATATAAATAAAGAATATTATATTCCGGTCAACTTTTTTGCACAGGCACACAATATGGGATATTCATATTGTACGAAAGAAAATGTTATCATTTTATATGACAATGTAAATCAGTTATCAATTCCAACAAGTTCGAATGTTTTAGTAATAGAAAAAGCAGTTAATGGTAATGATTAGTAAATTTTATAGTGATATTGATAAATAGTTAGAAATTATATATATGTTCTTATCTGATTAATTTTAGGTATCATTTTTTAGAAAGGAAGTTATATTTATGGGTAAGTACACAGCATTTGTAGATGTGGGAAAGACAATCATTGAGTTATTTAAAGAACACTTGGTTCCGGAGCCGTTGGAGAAGCCGGAAAGCATTGGTATGTGTTCTCCGAGTGATAGAGGGAATTTCACAGTAGGAATACATCTTTACGATTATTTTGAGAATTCAGGGTTTGGTAAGCTTGAACCACGCATTTTACCTAACGGATATGTACAAAATGCGCCTAAATCATATTCATTGTGTTTTATGATTTCAGTAGCAAGTAAAGCAGAAGTAATGATAAGAACTGCGGAGGAAGCAAGGATAATAGGAAAGATTCTACAAGTTGTTGCGGATAATCCTGTTTTGCCACCGGAGAAGATGCCTGAATCTCTCAGGGGCACTAATGAGCAGATAGCAATAAAAACACTTAATTTAAAATTAGAGGATAAGATTAGAATATGGTCTATGTATAATGAGCCATATAGACAGTCTGTGTTTATAGATGCTACACCTGTCCTTATAGAATCATCAGTTATCAAGGTACCGGCCAAGCGTGTTAGAGTTGCAGGTGTTGATAATGAATTTAAAAGTCAACTTGATAATGTGATTGAAAGATAGAGGGGTGTTTATAAATGAAGATTTTACATAAAGTATCTGTAGCTTTTTCAGTTTTAGATTCTGTAAGTAAAAGACCGGTAAAAGGTGCGGAGATATTTTGTGATGGGATAAAAACACGATTTATTTATAAAAGATCCGGGTTATATATTTTCACAAAGATAAGTGATGGCAAACATAAATTTGAAATAAAAGCACCTGATTATCAGAATAGAGTGTTTGATGTAGAAATATTACCGGGAGAGATAAATGTAAGTTCTGAGGGCGTAGATCAAGAAGCAATAAAGACCGATACAGATGTAGTGAATTGTCAGATGATTCGCAACTCCGATTATAATTTATTATCACCATTTCCATATGCAGTAATAACAAAAGATGGAGAAGCATATAAAAACAAATGGGTAACAATAATCCAGGATACAAAGATTCCGTATTTAAGAATAACCAAGACAATAAGCGAAGGAGCTACAGAGATACCGTTGAACACAGATTTTAATGTTTGCTATTTATATCAGTCATTTTACTACGGTATGGACAACAGTAACTCGATGTTTTTAAAAGGTTTTGATCCTGATAAATATGTTTATGTATCAGGTGAGCCTATAGATAAGAAGATAAAAACAGGAACATTATTAAAGCCATTTTGGAAGATAAAAACTGATGAAAACGGAAAACTTCCTATACCGTTTAGTATGAACTTTTTTTATCAGCCAGAGATATATTATATATTCAATGTGGAAGAGCAGAGTAAAAAAGTTAAGGTAGTAGTTTCAGACAGAAATGATGTAGAAGTACAATTTTAATAGGTGGTGAAATATTTTGGGACAGTTAGTATGTAATGGAGCGATGTGTCAATGTAGTTTTGGGTTAGCGCCATCAGCACTGATGGTTTTGCCGGATAAGATGGTAATGGGGTCTAATATGCCGGCAGCAAATATAATGGATAATAAGCCGATGCTTAATGTAATGCCGTTTGGTATGTGTACTTGTCAGGCAAATCCGGCAGTAGCAGCAGCAACAGCAGCAGCACTTGGAACACCGACACCTGCACCGTGTATACCGGTAATAGCAGCTCCGTGGACTCCTGGGTGTCCTACCGTTCTTGTGAAAAATCAACCGGCTTTAAATAATTCATCGACATTGATGTGTTCATATGGAGGAACCATAACTATAAAGTCTGCGGGACAGGCAACTGTACAAATACCATAAAGACTATTTGAGTATACGCAAGATTCTTTGAGAAATCTTGCGTATACTGTTGTATATTATAAACAGTAAAAGGTGGAGTATCTATGTCAGAAAATATATATAAATTTTTTCCGAAAAAAGAAAACGATATGCCATATAGAACACAGGAAGAATATTTTATAGACTTAGCTAAAAGCATAGAGATGATATTTGCTTATTATGTAGAGGTGGCAGAGAATGCATCGAAGTATGTAAAAAGGAAAATGATAAGTAATATATCAAAAGAAGGTATAGGTCAAAGCATAGAGTATAATAAAAATAAACAGATGTGTGTTTCAGATTATACTGATGCAAAAAACATAATAAACAGAAAGAAATATCTCAAATCATTAAAAAGCGAAACGAATATATTTTTAGCATTTGATTATGTATGTGACTATTTTAATTTTTCTGAGCTTGAAGAATTTTGTTTTACAGTAGCATTTATATTAAATAATTATAAGAAGCTTACACTGTTTTTACCATATGTCTCAACTTTTTCAGAAAGCAATATAAATTACAATACAATAATAGACTTATATGAATTCATTTCAGATGAGGAAGATAATATAACTATAGAGCAGGTAAAGCAGTTAAAGAAAAAGATGAAATTATTTATTTTTGATGAAGACAGTTCCAATACTGAGCTGATATTGATGAATGAGATGGTAAATAATTTCATAGTATCTGATGGAACAAGTTGCGGAGAATATAAATATATGGACATATATTTTCCGAAAAAACGATCGCTGCCGCTTTTAGTAATGAATGACATAGCAAACAGCATATATGAATTTTCAAAGCATACAGGTAATGATAAGGCGTGGTTTTACTACATAAACGGAAAGCCGAAATCCGGAAGGACAACACAGGTAAAAAGGTATGGAGATCTAAGTGGTCAGGTAATAATCTTTATAGATTTAAACCAATTATTATTAGTCGATCTGGAAAAAATAATAATAAGTGCATCAAGGATAGCAATGCTTAATGATGCATCGATATGTATTAAGAATTTGCAGCTTATTCAAAGGGATCCGGCCTCAGAAGATACAGTGACATACTATAAAGAGTTAGATGAGAAATTCGTGTTGTTATTAAAGGTAATAGATAAGTTAGCAATGTATTTAGATACAGTATTTTTGCTTTCGGAATATGAGAAATATAATGCGGTAATCAAAGACAACAGACAGTGGATAGATATTAAGATGAGGATGCCGACATTTGAAGAAAGCACGAAATTATGGAAACAAGGATTATTTTCGTTATCTTTAGATTGCAGAATAAGAGCGGAGGAATTAGCAAGTAAGTTTGACTATACGCCGGGGCAAATTATTGATGCTGCCAGTGATGCAGCGAGGATGTCCCTGTGGAAGGGAGGACGACCCCTAACTAAGAGAGAATTTTATTCCTGTATATATAATCAGGTATCTCACAATTTGGAAAAGAAAGCCGATTTAGTATATACAAAGCACACATGGGAAAATTTAATACTTCCCGAAAAAGAAAAGAAGATGCTTAGGAATGCGTGTAACCAGTTAAAGTTCAAAAACAAGGTCTATGAGCAGTGGGGTATGAATGAGAGGATAACATATGGAAGAGGAATAAGTATGTTATTTGCAGGGCCTCCGGGAACAGGAAAGACAATGGGGGCGCATGTAGTAGCAAATGAACTGGGAATAGAAATGTACAAGGTGAATTTATCGCAGATAGTGTCGAAGTATATAGGAGAAACAGAGAAGAATCTAAATGAAATTTTCCAGGAAGCGAAAAAAACGAATGTAATACTGTTTTTCGACGAAACTGATGCGATTTTAGGAAAAAGAACAGAGGTAAAAGATTCCAAAGATAAGAACGCAAATATGGAGACATCATACTTGCTACAGAAAATGGAAGAATATGACGGAATAACAGTAATGACAACCAACTATATAGAAAATATAGACAATGCGTTTTTCAGAAGAATAAGCTATGTAATACACTTTCCATTTCCAGAGCCTGCTTACAGGAAGAAGATTTGGGAGAATATGTTTCCAAAGAAAATGCCGATAGAAGATATAGACTTTGACTACTTAGGGAATCAGTTTGAAATAGCAGGTGGTAACATAAAGAACACAGTAGTAGCAGCAGCATTTATGGCCGCAAGTGAAAATGAGGCAGTATCAATGGGGCATATAGTTAAAGCACTTAAATATGAAATGTCAAAACAAGGCAAGAATATGCTGAAAGATGACTTCGGAGAATATGGCTTTTTATTAGAAGATTAAAAAGGTAATAAATAAAAGGAATAAACAATAATATAGTAAAAAATATATTGATAAAAAGACAAATAGATGATATAATGATTTAGAAGGTTTTAAATATAGCTTAAAAGGCTGTATTGTCTTTTATGTACTGTTAATATGGAAAGGAGGAGTAGTTGTGATTAGAGAAGACAAAGATAAGTTTGAAGAAATGGACCAGCAAATGTATGATCTGTGTATGGACAAATTAAGAGAGGTTTATAAAATTGCTATCATAATGGATTGTGAAGCGCAATTCAGTGAATTAGACGGCAGTATTCCGGCATTGGCAATCGCAGTCAATTCAAAAGGCAACGATAAAGAACCAAGGATTGTAGTCGTAGCCTTTTTACCAATGAATGTGGGCGGTTCAGATAAACTTATAGCTCAAATAATGGTCTCCATAAGCGAACAAATACCTATGAATAAAAGACGCGAAGTCGAAGAATTGATACAATTCTTTAATAATGTGTTTACATTAGGTAAGTTTTCTGTCATTGGAGAAGTATTATTGTCCAGATATGCATTTTATGCTGATGAAGGAGTAGATATAGACCAGGTTCTATATTCAAAAACCATCTTGATGCTTGCAAAAGAAGCAGATACGATGGAGGGATATTTGGAAATGTTATTACAAGAAGATTCAAATATAGACAAATTGATAGATGAAATCTGTGATCTGTATGGAAT
>JAUMXZ010000052.1 GCA_030528905.1 Clostridia bacterium
CAAAAAAGTCAACACAATAATCAGCATATGCTATTAACTTTTTTTGTGGAAATTTTTTTCTGCACCTCTTTATTCGCTTAAAAATCATTTTTCGGATTTAACCAGTTTTTGATATCTTGCCAAACAATCAAATGGGAGATTATAACTTATACGACTTAGATATATGTGAATTTATAAACGGTAAAAAAAGGACAGCTTAGTAGTAATTATGTAAATTTATAAAGACATCAGGCAATTTATTTATAAAAGGATAAAAACAGATAAACAAAAAAGTTTTATCAATTTTTCTAAGCTTATGCCTGATTCTTAGTTCCTTGCTGTTTACATTGGCAGAATAACTAAACAAAATAAAAGTGATCGCAGACACAAATTGGTTTTACTTTAACTATAATGAAGAGCTGTTAAAAGATACAACTACACCTGACGGCTAATATGTAGACGGAAACGGAGTCTACATAATCTGATTTCGTTTGCAATATTGAAAAACCAAAGAAAGTTTTATCCGCTAATTACCTTTAAAGCGACATTATAACAAAAAAATAAGGCCCTAACTATAATAGTCAGAGCCTTCTTTCTTTTCCAAAATATTCTGTTAAAATATAAACCTGCCAAAGTGTCATTTTGTTATTCCTCTTGCTATTTATTTAAAATTCTCTTCACAACAAGATATGACAATTTCACAATCTGTTTTTCTGCTGATTTATTCGGTTTTATTTTGTCCGCTTTCTATTCTGTCATAGGTTAAACCGTGACCGCGTGCGAAAATGAGTTCATTGGTATATTCTTCGTTTTCAAAATACGGAATATTA
The DNA here is from genome assembly GCA_030528905.1 of Clostridia bacterium. Lineage (GTDB taxonomy): Bacteria > Bacillota > Clostridia > Oscillospirales > Acutalibacteraceae > JAUMXZ01. Next base: position 810 of record JAUMXZ010000052.1, read on the forward strand.
ACAGGCAGCCTTCCTCTTGCCGGGAATACTCCAAAAACAACCTCTATTCCGGCAATTATATTGGGTCCATAGGCTGTATCTGAATATGTTGTTTGGTTTAAAAGAGCCTCTGTAGGATCAACAGATGATCCTTTGTTCCCATAAATAGCTAAAACAGCATCTGCATTTAGATATGACTGTACATCATAGGGCTTATCTGCAGACTGCACGATTGTTACTTTACCAAGATTTTCTGCGTATTCAATCGCGCTGAGAATATAACCGGATGTCCACTGTTTACCGTTCATTTCTGAAGCACTGTACACTTCTGAATTGAAAATGATTGTATCTGCCCAGTCCAACTCGGCCTTAAAGGTATCTATAGTCGACTCTTCATTAAAGTGAATCGTCTTTACCTGTGAACCATCCGGAATTAGCCCTGCATCCTTTGCACGATTCCAGCCCATAATAAGCTGTCCCTGTTCATTTTCATAAGGTACAGCCATCAACACTTTGCTTTCTGCTGTCAACTTCAGCGGCAATACATCATTTTTATTTTGCACAACAGTAACTGCAGCTGCAGCTATCTCTCTTTCGATTTCACGGTTATCACTGCTGCCGATCACTTCCTGAGCTTTTTCCAATGAATAATCAGAGGCATTGTAATCCAAAATACCTTGATCGTGCTTTACTGTGAGAATGCGTTGAACAGCATCATCTATTCGACTCATTGGAATAGTACCATCTTCTACAGCAGTTTCTACTGCCTCGATTATCATATCAAGTGTAGCAAAGTCTTCCGGAGAAAAAATCTCACACGGCATACAAATCATATCAGCGCCGGCTTGTATGGCATAAATCACCGCATCTTCCGGCTCCCAATATTCTGTAATGCCATTCATATTCATTGCGTCAGTAACAACAATTCCCTGAAACTTCATATTTTCTTTCAGTAATCCTGTGATAATATCATCAGACATAGTCGCAGGTAATGATTCTTGTTTACCGGTCTTTTTTGAAAATGCTGTGTCGGGTTCCAGCTGTGGATAAAGAATATGCGATGTCATAATCATATCCACACCTTTATCAATGACGGTACGATAAGGGACAAGCTCACACTCCAATAGTGTGTCAATAGACTTATCCACTATGGGTAAGCTATAATGGGAATCTTCTGCTGTATCACCGTGTCCCGGAAAATGCTTAGCACAGCTGATAACACCGTATTCTTCTACTCCTGCTATAACAGAAGCGGCCAATTCTCCTACTGCAAGAGGATCATCGCTGTAAGAGCGCAGACCAATAATAGGGTTGTTCGCATTATTATTTACATCTACCACAGGAGCAAGATTAGTGTTAAGACCAATAGCACTCAATTCGCTTCCAATAACCTGACCTGCCTTTACTGCATATTGAGAATCCCGGGCAGCACCAAGCGCCATATTCCCCGGAAGTGCTGTCCCAGACTTCAGTCGGACAACAGAGCCGCCTTCCTGATCTGCACAAATCAGCATCGGAATACCACTGCTCTCAACAGCAGCCTGCTGCATATCGGCGGTCAACTGATATGCCTGTTGCGTTTCTTCAAGATTCTGAGCAAAATAAATTACAGCTCCAAAGTGATATTTCTCTATCGCACTGCGCACTTCGTTGTTCATAACGGTAAATGCTGTCCTTTCTTCTTTCGGCAGCGGCTTATCATCCCAATAACGAAATGATATCATCATCATCTGTGTGATTTTATCGTGAAGTGAAAGTTCCTTGAGTCTTTTTGAGACCGGATCACCTCGTAATATTAGAAATATATTAGCCAGTAAAATCACAAAGACACAAACAGCTATAACAATAATTTTTAAATTTCTGTTCTCTTTTTTCATAATTAAAACATCCTTCCAAAGACAATTGTCTGACATAAAAAAACAACATTTAAAGATCAAATTATATCAGACTATTGATTTTTTTGTATATAGCATCTCAGCTTTTAAATTATACCATATACTATAATAAAACACACTACCGTCTGCTATATTCTTATTTATTTATCTTTATATTTACAACTTAGTTTTGCAGAACGGTTTGATTCAGATTAAGTCTATATCAATCTCAAAATTTCCAATTTAAAACAGGTCCATATCTTTTAATCAACACTGTATATTTATTTTGCACTAATACTATGTGATTGTTTGAAATACCCATTAAAATTTGCTATAATATCCTTATCGGTATGACAGCACGATGATAGCAAAAACGCTCTGCCCTGGTTTCTTTTCCGGTCAGACGCTTTTTGAAAATTTACTTTTTTAAAAGGAGGACTCTATGAATGACTTGATGATGCTGGTTTTGGGGCTGTTTATATCAGTTATCGGAATAATTAACATCTCCGGTAACATCAGCACTATACATTCATATAATCGCAGAAAAGTTAAAGAAGAAGATATACCTGCATATGGAAAATCAGTCGGCACAGGTACATTGATTATTGGCGTTTGCTTTGTTGCGGCCTATTTTATCTCATTTTGGAACAAAGCAATAATGGCTTTTATTATAATTTTGGGGATAGTCGTGGGTTTAGCGTTTATGTTGTATGGACAGATGAAATATAATAAGGGTATATTCTGATTTGTTTTCCAAATAATAGCAGCGTAGCTAACACTGTGTTCTATTAAAAAATATCATCAGCGGCAAGGAGTTTAACACCTCTTTGCCGCTTTTTTATTTGTTCAATAATTCTTCAATCTTTTATGGTATAATTATTATATATGGAGGTGTCATTATGAGAATTTTACTCGTTGAAGACGAAAAAAGAATGGCACAGGCTCTGTGCGAAATTTTGCGTCTTGAAAAATATGAAGTCGATGCTTGTTTTAACGGCCTTGACGCCTTAGATGCTATAAAAAGCGATATATACGATATTATCATCCTTGATGTTATGCTGCCCGGTGTTAGTGGCTATGAGATAGCAAGGCGTGTTCGCAGTCAGGGAAATAATACTCCGATTTTAATGCTCACTGCAAAATCAGAACTTGATGATAAAGTAACCGGCCTTGACAGCGGTGCAGATGATTATCTTACAAAACCTTTTATGGTAAAAGAACTTCTTGCCCGGCTTCGCGCACTCGGAAGAAGAACTCTTGGCACAACCGACAGCGTTTTGTCCTTTGGCGATATTGTCCTTGACACAAGCAATCTTATGCTGTCCTGTATCGCTAACGCTCAAAGTGTACGGCTCAGCGAAAAAGAATATAAAATCCTTGAATACTTAATCTCAAACAGCTCACAAATTCTTACCCGTGAACAACTTGCTGTTAAAATTTGGGGCTTTGAGAGTGATGCTGAATATAATAATGTGGAAGTATATATGTCCTTTACCCGTAAGAAACTTGCCTTCATTGAGGCAAAAACTAAAATTAAGGCGGTCCGCGGAGTAGGCTATGAATTGAGATATGAAAATGTTTAAAAAATCAAAAATTAAAATCGTTTCGGCTATTATGACCATTCTTGTTCTGTTATGGGCCGGAACACTCGGTATTATTTATTTATCAAGTTATATCGAGATGTCAAAACAGAATAAGCAGATGCTTCAAATGCACGCCCAGATGTATGAGCTGCCTAAAGCCTTTGCTGAAATGGCACCACCAAACAAGCCAAGACCTGATAATAATCCCGGCTTTGACTCGGAATCACCGATGTTTCGCTTGTCCACTTTCTATACAGTCGCTGTTTCGTATGACGGTGTTATCCTTGAAATAAAAAACGATTCGCCGTCAGTTCATACAAATGATGAACTTGAAAATTTAGCCTATAGTATTATAAACAGTGATAAAGACTCCGGCGCTCAAAAAAACCTTGCTTTTTATAAAACCGACAAAGGAGGCTACACTCTTGTAGCCTTTATGGACAACACTGTTATCAATAAAAGTGCTATGACACTTTTCCGTTACACTCTTATTTTCGGCGGCGCTGCTCTTGTTTTGTTCTTTTTTCTTTCCCTATACCTTGCTGGAAAAATTGTTAATCCTCTTGAAGAAAGCTATAAAAAACAAAAACAGTTTATTTCTGATGCAGGTCACGAACTCAAAACCCCTGTATCTGTGATAAGTGCAAATGCTGAACTTCTGTTTCGCAAAATAGGTCATAATCAATGGCTTCAAAACATTCAGTATGAAAACAACAGAATGGGAATTCTGATAAACCAACTGCTTGAGCTTGCAAAAACCGAAAATGTAACACCTCTGATGGAAAGTATTGATTTTAGCCGCCTTGTTGCAGGTGAATCACTTCCGTTTGAAGGCGTTGCCTTTGAAAAAGGTCTTCTTCTAAGCGCAAATATCACAGACAATATCTATGTACAGGGCAACAGCACCCAACTTAAACAAATCGTTTCCATTCTTCTTGATAACGCTATTCGTCACAGCAAAAAACAAGGCAAAATTTCTTTATCATTAACTAAAGAACAGAGTTTTGCAAGACTCTGTGTAATCAATGAAGGCGATGAAATTCCCTTAGAACAGCGCGAACAGATTTTTGAGCGTTTCTACCGTGCTGATACTGCCCGCAACAGTGAAAGCAATCATTACGGACTTGGCCTTGCTATTGCTAAAGCAATCGTTGCCTCACACAACGGCCAAATAGAAGTATCCTGTTTTAACGGACTTGTAGAATTTAAAGTTCGTCTTCCTATGATTTAAAAGTTTAAAAATTCAATAAAACTTCAATATTCCTCCTGTACAATGAATTCCATTAAAGTACAGGAGGCTTTTTATGTAAAGCCCTAAAGAAAAGAGGTGAAAATATGAAATATCGGCACGAATGGAAGCACAAAATCAGCCGCTGCGATATGCTTGTTCTTCGTCAGCGTTTATCCACCGTTATGAAACGGGATTCTCACGCCATTAACGGTAAATACCTGATTCGCAGCTTGTATTTTGATACTGCCTCTGATAAGGCGCTCAGAGAAAAAGTTGACGGTGTTAATGTTCGTGAGAAGTTTCGCATCCGCTGCTATAATAACGACCCATCTTTTATCAACTTAGAAAAGAAAAGCAAGGTAAACGGCTTATGTCTAAAAAATAAAACAAGACTCTCTGCAAAACAGACACAAGCTATTGCAAATGGCAATTATAGCTGGATGATAAATAGCGGCGTTTCGTTGGTTCAAGAATTATACAGTAAGATAAAAAGTCAGGGACTGCGGCCAAAAACCATTGTTGAATATACAAGAGAGCCGTTTGTCTTCTCTCCCGGCAACACAAGGGTAACTCTTGATTATAATATCCAAACGGGAATTAACTGTACGGACTTTTTAAACCCTGACTGTGTAACGGTTCCTGCAGGCGAGCCTTTCATCATTCTTGAAGTAAAATGGGACGAATATCTTCCCGATATTATCCGTGATGCTGTCAGGGTCCCAAACTGCCGGGTAGGCGCATTTTCTAAATATGCCGTATGCAGAATTTACGGCTAAAATAATTAAATTTATAAGGAGTAATTTTTATGACTTTCAATGACATTTTTAAATCAAGCTTTTTGGAAAATATCACCGGTGTCAGTATTCTTGATATGCTTATTGCTCTTAGCTTGGCTTTTGGCATCGGTATGTTTATTTTCCTCATTTATAAAAAAACCTATCAGGGCGTTATGTTTTCTTCCAGCTTCGGAACAACTCTTGTCGCTCTTACGATGATCACTACTGTTGTTATTTTGGCTGTAACTTCTAATGTCATTCTCTCGCTTGGTATGGTCGGCGCTCTTTCTATTGTTCGCTTTCGTACCGCTATTAAAGAACCTCTTGATATTGCCTTCCTGTTTTGGGCTATCGCAGTAGGTATTGTTCTTGCGGCCGGCTTTATTCCTCTTGCAGTCATTGGCAGCGTTGTTATCGGTGTTATTCTTCTTGTGTTCGTAAACAGAAAATCTCACGCTAATCCTTACATTGTGGTTCTTTCCTGCAGCGATTCTGCAGCTGAAAAGAAAGCTCTTGAATTTCTTAAAGATAATGTTGTAAAATGTGTCATTAAAAGCAAAACCTCAACCAAAGGTCTTATTGAATTAAATCTTGAAATCCGTATGGCAAATGACAACACTGATTTTATTAACACTCTAAGTGATATGTCCGGCGTAAACAGCGCAGTTCTCGTAAGCTATAACGGCGACTATATGGGCTAAGGGAGGTAGTGTGCTATGTCAACGCACAGGCATTTTGATAAAATTTGCTGTGTTATCCTTGCCTTCACGCTGATTTTAACCGTGCTTTTTGTAAACGCCGATCATTTTGGAGTGCAAAAGGTATCCGCTATAATGAAATATGAAAAGACTCTGTTTGATACAACTAAAGTCCATTCCATAAATATCATTATGGATAATTGGGATGAGTTTACTGCTAACTGCAAAAGTGAAGAATATTATACTTGTGATCTTGTAATTGATGACGAAACTTATAAAAATGTTGCCATTCGCGGCAAGGGCAACACTTCGCTTAGTATGGTAAATAATGACCGATACAGCTATAAAATTGAGTTTGACCATTATGACAGTACTAACACTTATTACGGACTTGATAAATTATGCCTTAATAATATCATTCAGGACAACACCTATATGAAGGATTATATTACTTATCAGATGATGAATAGTATGGGTGTTGCAGCGCCTCTTTGCAGCTATGTTTATATAACAGTAAACAACGCCGATTGGGGACTTTATCTTGCGGTGGAAGGTGTTGAAGAGTCTTTTTTGCAGCGAAATTTCAGCAAAGATTACGGCAACTTATATAAGCCTGACAGTATGAATATGGGTGGCGGCCGCGGCAACGGCGAAAAGTTTGATATGGATGAGTTCTTGGATGAAACAAAAGATGACAACTCTTTTGAAACTGAAACCCAAACTCAGAATGATAACTCTGATAAAGCTCTAAAAGGACAAAACGAAAACCAAAGTGCCTTCGGCAAAAGACAAAAGCCCGAAAATATGACGCCGCCTGAAGGTTTTGAGATCAATGAAGGAATGACGCCGCCGGAGGGTTTTGAAATGACTGAAGGTATGACGCCACCTGACACTACAATTAGCACAAATAACAATGAATTAGAAAACCAACAACAAAACGACACAAAAATCAATATGCCCGGCGGTATGGGTGGCGGCGGTATGAAAAACGGTAGTGATGATGTTTTGCTAAGATATATTGACGACAACGCTGAAAGTTATTCAAATATTTTTAACAGTGCTAAGACCGATATTACCGAAACTGACAAAACCCGCTTGATTAAAGCATTAAAAAACCTTAGCAGCGGTGAAGACTTAGAAAACACCGTTGATATTGATGCTGTTATTTGCTATTTTGTGGTGCATAACTTTGTTCTTAATTTTGACAGCTATACCGGCTCAATGATTCATAACTATTACCTTTATGAAAATGATTCTCAGCTGCAGATGATTCCGTGGGACTACAACCTCGCCTTTGGCGGCTTCCAAACAGCAGATACTGCATCAAGCCTTGTAAACTACCCTATTGATTCCCCTGTTTCCGGCATCAACACCTCTGACAGACCGATGATCGCCTGGGTATTTGCTAACGAGGATTATACTAATCTGTATCATCATTATTTTAACGAATTTATCACAAGCTATTTTGACAGCGGATATTTTGAAGGTATGATCGATACTGTGAACGAGATGATTTCGCCGTATGTCCAAAAAGACCCTACAAAATTTTGTACTTATGAAGAATTTAAAACGGGCATCAGTACCCTCAAAGAGTTCTGCCTGCTGCGTGCAGAAAGTGTAAGTGCTCAGCTTGCCGGCACTATAGGTGCAACCTCTGACACACAAAACAGCGAAACCCTGATAGATGTTGGAAATTTACAAATAAGCAATATGGGTTCTATGGGAGTTGGCGGCAAAGGCAAAGATAATTTTGGCGCTGATATGCAAAACACGAATATAATTCCGGGCAGGTGGGAAAATTCTGACTTAAACGCCTCAGGGTAATAATTACCAAAATAATAACATCAAAATCAAGTCTTAGATACAAATTTAATCTTATCTATTTGATCAAATTACAAAACCATTGTTCATATGGTGTATTTAATTTATATTTACTTTTGCTTTAGAAAATAAAAATTAAAATTTGTGGGGCTGTCTTACTAAATTTAGAAGGACAGCCCCATGTTTTATTTTCAAATATCTTCTTTTCTCATAGCTCATTATGTGATATAATATCACTGTTAGACAAATTCTATCTCATTTGAAGCTTTTAATTGTATCATATTGTTAAAATCAGTAGTTTTCAAATATAACTTGATGTGTTTTTTGTCTTTTCTTAACGCTGTAATAAACTTAAATTTTTTACTAATTCGGAGGTGTATTTTTTATGGTTCGTTTGAAAAGAATTATTGGAATACTTCTGTTTTGTGTTCTGCTCTGCGTTCTACTCACCGGCTGTAATTCAGATAATGAAAAAAATTATCAATCAATAGAGGACTTTTCCAATTCACAAATCGGAGTACTTACCGGTTCATCACACGAAAGCCTTGCTCGTACTACTTTTCCAGATGCAGATCTGGTTTTCTTTAATAGCACTACAGATATGCTCATTTCTCTTGAACAAGGCAAGATCGATTGTTTCTTGTATGAAGCTCCCAGCCTTCAGGCTATGCTTTGGGACGGCGCTGATGTTGGTCGAGTTGATGAACCACTCACTCAAATAGCTAATGGCTTTGCCTTCCCCCAAAATGAAGAAATCCGCCATTTGCAAGAAGAATTCAACACCTTTTTACAGCAAGCTAAAACAGACGGCTCTATTGATCAACTTAAACAAAAATGGTTAAGCAACACTGAGCCTACTATACATCCGGATTACAAATCATTGCCGGGTGAAAATGGGACTATCCGTTTAGTCGTATGTAGTGGCAGTAAACCCTTGATTTATAGGTTTGAGGACCAATACACCGGCTTTGAAATAGATCTGTTAACACTTTTTGGTCAGCAGTATGGATATAACTTTATTATTGATGATGTATCATTTAATGCTGTTATTGCCGGAATTATATCCGGTAAATATGATATGGCTGCTGCTGCACTTAATATTACTCCTGAAAGAGAAGAAAGTATTGATTTTAGCCTTCCTTATAGTGAATTTGATATTGTTCTTATAATAAAAAATAATATTCATCCTGTTATAGGCTGCGAGGTGTATGTTGCACCGAGAA
>JAUMXZ010000118.1 GCA_030528905.1 Clostridia bacterium
TGCAGGATGTGGCGAGTGGGTTTTAATAGATGTTCCTGGCACTTCCCTTGACGAATTATTCCCTATTCATAAAGCTAATGATATACTTATGTTTGGCAAATATAAGGGGAAATCTTTCGGAGAGATTTATGAGATTGATAGTCAATATCTTCATTGGTTAGAAACAACAGACAGGCTTTTTAGGATTGACTTCGACGAACTTAAACAATTATACCCTGACTCTGAAAGCCCAATAGATAAGTCTGTCGGAGAGAGAATCGTTAATTTTGGGAAGTACAAAGGGTTAAGATTTAATGAGATCAAAAATGATATCTCATATCTTGAATGGCTTGTTTCGGTAAATAAAATATCTATTGAAGATTTTAATTCATTAACTACAGAATAACCATTAATTATTATACAATAATTATGAAAAAGCTTTTCGTATTATTCGCCGTGATTATGACCTCTTGCTCTCTTTCAAACGAGGAAAAAGCAGAGAGACTTGTTAAAGAGACGCTCAAAGATTATCTCTATCATCCAGATACCTATGAGCCGCTATCAACAAGAGTTGATAGTATGTTTATAGATGTAACCACCATAGAACCTATTATGGAAACCAGCGATGAAATAAAAGATTTGATTTCTAAAATAAATAGATGTGAAAGAGAAATAGAATCCGCAGAATCTTCTATGGATATTTGGGCTCTCGATGGTTATTCGTCTCAATACTCTCGTGGCGAATATGCACGAGCAAAAAAAGAAAAGGAAAAAGCCAAATCAGATTTGGATAAGTATACTAAGAAACTTTCAGGACAATTTGCATCATTAAAAGAAAATGTCGCTAAATACCACAAAGGGGAATTTACAGGTTGGGCAGTTAGCCATAGATTTAGAAGCCTGAATGGTGCAGGCTCAATGACAATCCCTGGAGAAATGATTTTCTTTTGTGATAAAGAGTTTACAACTTGTAGTGGTTATGAAGCTAATAAGTTTGAAGACTTTGTAAATGTTCTAAAAGTTGTCGATGAAGCAACTTCCGATGAAGATATATTAGATTATTTCAGGGAAAATAGTTTCTTGCTATAATGAATATATTTAATAAGTTAGAAAGTTAGAGTGCCTTTGTAGTACGCTAACTTTTTATGTAAATAAAAGCGTCAATTAACGGTAAATCATTTTCCGATATGCAGCCATTGTTTATTTTGGTAATTTGTATAATTGCTATTTCTGTTGGTATAATAGCTATGGTACGAACACGCCTAAAAACAAAATCCAATGAACTTACAGAAAAGCTAAACCAAATATCTTCATATAGTGAGAAATCAAATTATGAGCAAGCAAGAGAGAGATTATCGGCCCTTAATGAAGGTGGGTTTATTGATATTCCCTCAGACTTGAACAATGGCTTTTATGGCAAAGTAATCTCCGCAACACAAGAAAAAGATTTCATCAATCATTATAAAGCACATTTCCAAGAGGCATATTCACTTCTGAAAAAGCTTGAAGCCTTTAACATCACTCCATCAGAAACCATATCTAAATTCATAAACGATTTTGGAGCAATCAACAAACTTGTAAAACAACATAATGAGGGTGTAATAACCTATTTACTTGACACATATAAAGATTTCTTTGACCATTGCCTAAAATATCCATTAGATAAGCAACAAAGACGCTCTATTGTTTCGGAGGAGGATAATTGTTTAGTGGTCAGTAGTGCAGGTAGTGGTAAAACATCTTCTATTGTTGGCAAGGTAAAATACCTCACTGAAATCAAGGGAGTAGCACCCGAAAGGATTTTGCTTATCAGTTATACCAATAAGGCTGCTACCGAACTTACCGAAAGAATGGCAACCAATGGATTGAGAGGTTACACATTCCATAAGTTAGCCATTGACATTATAGGTAAAATAACAGGCACAAAACCATCTATTTGCGACAAAACAGATTCATTGTTTGTAGATATATATCACAAATTGTTAGATAAATCATCTTTCAAGAAAAGTATTGTGGAATACTTTATTGATTACCAAACAAATGAAGCAGATTGGGAACAGCGCAAGAATGAAAGACGAGAGCAATTATCAGAGCAAAAGAATGTGCAGCTAAAGACGATGTTTCCCGATATGGACGGCAGAGCCATATATGTGAGAAGTGAACAAGAACAAAAAATATGTTTTGCATTGTCCTCGCTTGGAGTAAAATTCAGATATGAAGAACCATATGAACATCATTTAGCAGATGAGATGCACTCACAATATAGCCCCGATTTCTCAATATATTTTGAGCAAGGAGGAGTAACCAAACGTATCTATCT
>JAUMXZ010000053.1:0-489 GCA_030528905.1 Clostridia bacterium
ACAGGGTACTATGATATTAAACTATGGCGCTGTTAACCAGCTTTCCAAATCAGAATATGTCACATATAACGCTTCTGACCTCTATACTTCAAACTCCGTATCATTATACGGTATAAAAATGCATAATGAATATTCTTCAGAGCGACTGATGCTTGAATTGACTTCGGTTTTTAAAGCCGCTTCATCTCCGCTTTATAAGCCGTTTTTGAAAATAATCAAAGGCAGAGAAAGTGTAATTCCTATTTTGGAAAAATATCAGTATTTTGATAATATGGGTATTGTTGCGTATGTACAGGGCAGGAAAATTTTAGTCGGAAACAGAAGACTTCTTACTAAAAACTCGATTCTGCCACCTTCTCAGGTTATTGAGGATCGCTATACAACCGTTGATAGATATGTCACCTATGTTGCTGTTGACGGCAAGCTTTGTGCCACTTTAGTCGTAACATATAAGCCGACAAGAAAGACAATAGCCACTTTACAGGAGCT